>JAGPIS010000049.1 GCA_018054835.1 Breznakibacter sp.
GCGGTCAGGTAGATCTTAACCAAGATGGTGTGGTTTATATGTCGGCCGAAGAGGAAGAACACAAAATCATTGCCCAGGCAAATGCTCCTCTCGATGACCAAGGATTCTTCGTCAACCCAAGGGTTAAAGCTCGTGAGGATGGCGACTTCCCCGTTGTTGAAAAGGATCAAGTGAATTTGATGGATGTGGCGCCAAACCAGATTGCATCAGTGGCCTCTTCGTTGATTCCGTTCCTTGAGCACGATGATGCCAACCGCGCCTTGATGGGATCCAACATGATGCGCCAGGCAGTTCCTTTGATGCGGCCTGAAGCTCCTATTGTTGGTACCGGCCTTGAGGGTGCCGTTATTCGTGACTCTCGCACACACATTGTTGCCGAAGGGGATGGCGTGGTGGAATATGTGGATGCCGATGAAATTGTTATCCGCTACGATTTGACCGAAGATGAACGTTTTGTTAGCTTTGAGACAGACACCAAGCGTTATCGCTTGCCGAAATATCAAAAAACCAACCAAAGCACCTGTATCGACCTGAAACCGGTTGTGTCGAAAGGCCAACGGGTGTCGAAAGGCCAGATTCTCACCGAGGGTTATTCAACCCAGAATGGCGAATTGGCTTTGGGACGTAACCTGAAGGTGGCCTTCATGCCCTGGAAAGGTTATAACTTTGAGGATGCCATCGTTATTTCGGAGCGTGTGGTGCGTGAAGATATCTTCACCTCGGTTCACGTGGATGAGTATTCGTTGGAAGTGCGCGATACCAAGCGAGGTATGGAAGAGCTGACGGCCGATATCCCCAACGTGAGTGAAGAAGCCACCAAAGATCTTGACGAAAACGGCTTGATCCGCATTGGTGCTCACGTTAAACCAGGTGATATACTGATTGGCAAGATTACCCCAAAAGGTGAGAGCGACCCAACGCCCGAAGAGAAACTGCTTCGTGCCATCTTTGGTGAAAAAGCAGGCGATGTGAAGGATGCTTCCTTGAAAGCATCACCATCGTTGAGCGGTGTGGTGATTGACAAGAAATTGTTCTCGCGCATTGTGAAAGACCGCAAATCGCGCACCAACGAGAAAAGCCTGATCGTTAAAATTGATGAGGAGTTTGAACGTAAGATCCACGAGCTCAAAGGCCGCCTGATCGACAAACTCTTCACCCTGATCAATGGAAAAACTTCACAGGGCGTGAAAGATTATTATGGAGTAGATGTGGTGGCTAAAGGCACCAAGTTTACCCAAAAGATCCTTAACGACATCGACTACCTGAGTGTCAATCCATCGAAATGGACTACCGATAAGGATAAAAACGATTTGATCCACGATGTGGTCCATAATTTCCGCATGAAGTACAAAGAGTACGAAGCGGTGGAAAAACGTCAGAAATACAATATAACCATTGGTGATGAATTACCCGCAGGTATTGTTCAGTTGGCAAAAGTTTATATTGCCAAAAAACGGAAAATCAGAGTGGGTGATAAAATGGCCGGACGACATGGTAACAAAGGTATCGTATCCAAAATCGTGCGCGATGAGGATATGCCATTCCTGGAAGACGGTTCGACTGTTGATATTGTCCTAAATCCTCTAGGTGTGCCTTCGCGTATGAACCTTGGACAGATTTACGAGACCGTGTTGGGATGGGCCGGACGTGTGCTGGGCTTGACCTTTGCCACGCCTGTATTCGACGGGGCCTCTATGGAAGACCTAGAGAGCTATTCTGAAAAGGCCGGTATCCCCAGCTTGGGACGAACCTATCTTTATGATGGCGGTAGCGGTGAGCGTTTTCACCAGCCAGCCACTGTGGGAGTGGTTTATATGCTTAAACTGGGTCACATGGTTGAAGACAAGATGCACGCCCGTTCTATCGGACCATACTCCTTGATTACCCAGCAACCATTGGGTGGTAAAGCGCAGTTTGGTGGCCAGCGTTTTGGAGAGATGGAGGTTTGGGCACTCGAAGCATTCGGTGCAGCAAATATCCTCCAGGAAATCCTGACGGTTAAGTCGGATGACGTACTGGGTCGTGCAAAAGCTTATGAAGCCATCGTAAAAGGCGATCCGCTGCCTCAAGCGGGAATTCCTGAATCATTGAATGTATTGTTGCATGAGATGAGAGGTTTGGGATTAAGTGTAACCTTGGACTAAACTGATAATGGTAGATGTTGATTTCAACATCTACCTTTTCGGGGTTTGTAATTATAATAATACTCTACTCAATATGGCATTCAGAAGAGATCAGAAAAACAAGAGTAATTTTTCAAAAATCTCCATTGGCCTAGCTTCACCCGAAGAGATACTCGAGATGTCGAGTGGTGAAGTGCTCAAGCCGGAGACTATCAACTACAGGACTTATAAGCCAGAGCGCGACGGTTTATTCTGCGAAAGAATATTCGGGCCGGTAAAGGATTATGAGTGCCATTGTGGAAAGTATAAGCGCATTCGCTACCGTGGCATCGTTTGTGACCGTTGCGGGGTGGAAGTGACTGAGAAGAAAGTACGTCGTGAGCGCATGGGGCATATCTCATTGGTGGTACCAGTAGCTCATATTTGGTACTTCAAATCATTGCCCAACAAGATTGGTTATTTGTTGGGGTTACCGACCAAAAAACTGGACGCCATCATCTATTACGAGCGTTATGTGGTGATTCAAGCCGGCATAAAGGCTGAAGATGGTGTGCAAAAGATGGATTTCCTCACAGAAGAAGAGTATCTGGACATTTTGGATACCCTTCCAAAGGAAAACCAACATTTGGATGATGAAGATCCAAATAAATTCATTGCCAAAATGGGTGCCGATGCCCTGCACATGCTTTTGGAGCGCATCGACTTGGACAGCTTGTCGTATGACCTGCGCCATAAAGCCAATACCGAAACTTCGCAACAACGTAAAAATGAGGCTTTGAAACGTCTCCAAGTTGTTGAGGCTTTCCGTGAGTCGGTAGCAACCAACAAGCCGCAATGGATGATCGTGAAGGTGGTGCCTGTTATCCCACCGGAATTGCGTCCTCTAGTGCCTTTGGATGGTGGCCGTTTTGCCACTTCCGACTTGAATGACCTTTACCGTCGCGTTATTATCCGTAACAACCGGTTGAAGAGGTTGATCGAGATCAAAGCCCCTGAGGTAATCCTGCGTAACGAAAAACGGATGCTGCAGGAAGCTGTGGATTCGTTGTTTGACAACTCAAGAAAATCCAATGCTGTGAAAACGGATTCCAACCGTCCTTTGAAATCTTTGAGCGACAGCTTGAAAGGTAAACAGGGTCGTTTCCGTCAGAACTTGTTGGGTAAACGGGTTGACTACTCGGCACGTTCGGTTATTGTGGTGGGTCCCGAGCTAAAAATGCACGAGTGTGGTTTGCCTAAAGATATGGCTGCCGAGCTATACAAACCATTTGTTATCAGGAAACTGATTGAGCGTGGTATTGTGAAAACGGTGAAATCGGCCAAGAAAATCGTTGACCGAAAAGATCCTGTGGTATGGGATATCCTGGAAAATGTGATGAAAAGCCACCCGGTATTATTGAACCGGGCTCCGACTCTTCACCGTTTGGGTATCCAAGCATTCCAGCCCAAAATGATCGAGGGTAAAGCCATTCAGCTGCATCCTTTGTCCACCGCAGCATTCAATGCCGACTTCGACGGTGACCAGATGGCTGTTCACTTGCCTTTGGGCAATGCTGCAATCCTGGAAGCACAAATGTTGATGTTGGCTTCTCAAAATATCCTCAATCCTGCCAATGGTGCCCCTATTGCGGTACCATCGCAGGACATGGTGCTTGGTTTGTATTACATGACCAAGCCACGTGAGGGCGCGAAAGGTGAAGGACTTGTGTTTTATTCGCCCGAAGAGGCAAAAATTGCCTACAACGAGCGTAAAGCTGAGTTGCACGCCATTGTAAAGGTGAAGACTTGGGATGTCAAAGATGGACAACTGGAGCTTCAATTGATAGAAACCACCGTTGGCCGGATCCTCTTTAATGAGTTCGTGCCCCGCGAAGCTGGTTATATCAATGAGTTGTTGACAAAAAAATCGCTTCGCGAAATCATCGGCCATGTGCAGAAAGTTTGTGGTACGCCAAAAACTGCTGCTTTCCTTGATGACATCAAGGATCTTGGATACCGGATGGCGTTTGAAGGTGGTTTGTCCTTCAACTTGCACGACGTGATCATTCCCGAAGAGAAGGAAGCTTTGGTTCAGGAGGGATACGACGAGGTGGAAGAGGTGATGAACAACTACAATATGGGTTTTATCACCAACAACGAACGTTACAACCAGATCATCGATATCTGGACGCATGTTAACGCACGTTTGACTCAAACCTTGATGAAGCAGTTGAGTTCCGACAAGCAAGGTTTCAACTCAGTATATATGATGCTTGACTCCGGTGCACGGGGTTCCAAGGAGCAGATTCGCCAGTTGTCTGGTATGCGGGGTCTGATGGCCAAGCCTCAGAAATCGGGTGCAGAGGGTGGTCAGATCATCGAAAACCCCATCCTTGCCAACTTTAAAGAGGGTCTGTCGGTACTTGAGTACTTTATCTCTACGCACGGTGCTCGTAAAGGTCTTGCGGATACGGCGCTTAAAACTGCCGATGCGGGTTATTTGACCCGACGGTTGGTTGACGTGTCGCAGGATGTGATCATCACTGAAAACGACTGTGGTACATTGCGCGGTTTGACCGCAACAGCCATCAAGAACAATGAGGAGACTGTGGCATCGCTTTATGAGCGTATCCTAGGTCGAGTATCGGTTCATGATGTGTATCACCCCAACACCGGCAAGGTGGTGGTGAAAGCCGGTGAAGAGATTGACGAAGTGAAAGCCCGCATTATTGAAGACTCACCGCTTGAGCGTGTTGAGATCCGTTCGGTGCTTACCTGCGAATCGAAAAAAGGGGTTTGTGCCAAGTGTTATGGCCGCAACTTGGCTACCGGACGCATGGTGCACCTTGGTGAGGCTGTGGGTGTGATTGCAGCCCAGTCGATTGGTGAGCCAGGTACGCAGTTGACGCTCCGTACATTCCACGTGGGGGGTACTGCTTCGAACATCACTTCGGAAAACAGCATCATCACCAAATACGATGGTATTGTTGAGATCGAAGAGCTTCGTACGGTTCCTTTCACTCAGGAAGATGGCGTTGAAATAGATATGGTGATTGGCCGTTTGGCTGAATTGCGTATCGTGGACAAAAATACCAGCATTGCCCTTACAACGCACCCTATCCCTTATGCGGCCAAACTATTGGTTAAAAATGGCGCTGAGGTTAAGAAAGGTGATTTGATTTGTGAGTGGGATCCTTATAATGCATTGATCATCACTGAGAAAAGTGGTGAGGTGTCTTTTGAGAATATGTCCGAAGGGATTACCTTTAAAGAGGAATCGGATGAACAAACCGGTTACCGCGAAAAGGTTATCATTGAAACGCGTGACAAAACAAAAAATCCGGCTCTGCATATCTTGGATAAAGCTGGCGAAATCATCAAGACCTATAACTTGCCTGTGGGAGCCCACATTTCGGTGGACAACGGAGGCAAGGTGAAACAGGGTGAGGTAATTGCTAAAATTCCCCGTGCTGTTGGTAAGTCTGGCGATATCACCGGTGGCCTTCCTCGGATCACCGAGCTGTTTGAGGCACGTAACCCAAGTAACCCTGCTGTTGTTTCTGAAATCGATGGAGAGGTGACTTACGGGAAAATCAAACGGGGTAACCGCGAGATTGTTGTGACTTCGAAGAATGGTGAGGTTAAGAAATACTTGGTTTCCTTGTCTAAACAGATTCTGGTTCAGGAAAATGACTACGTGCGTGCTGGTACACCACTTTCGGATGGCGCAACAACCCCATCGGCTATATTGGCCATCAAGGGACCAACTGCCGTTCAGGAATATATTGTGAATGAAGTACAGGATGTGTACCGTTTGCAAGGTGTGAAAATCAACGACAAGCACTTCGAAGTCATTGTTCGTCAGATGATGCGTAAGGTGGAGATTGACGATCAAGGTGATACACGCTTCCTTGAGAAAGAGATCGTGGACAAGATCATGTTCATGAACGAGAATGATGAAATCTGGGGTAAAAAAGTGGTGGTTGACGAAGGTGATTCCAGCGTTTTGAAACCAGGTATGATTATCTCGGCTCGTCGTTTGCGCGACGAAAACTCACAGTTGAAACGTAAGGATATGAAACTGGTTCAGGCGCGCGATGCGGTGGCTGCCACTTCAAGCCAGGTGCTCCAGGGAATTACCAGAGCTGCGTTGCAAACCAAGAGTTTCATGTCGGCTGCTTCGTTCCAGGAAACTACCAAGGTGCTTAATGAAGCCGCCATCCAAGGTAAAGTTGATTACTTGGAAGGTCTTAAAGAGAACGTTATCTGCGGTCACTTGATCCCTGCTGGAACAGGAACCCGTGGGTTTGAAAAAGTTGTGGTAGGATCACAAGATGAGTACGACAGGATGGTCGCTCATGTTGAGGCTGATACCGTAGCATAATAGCATAATTAGATTATTGAAGAGAGGGGATCGAAGGGTTCCCTCTCTTTTTGTGTCTTTTTGCCCGTTGTTAAGAAATTATGTGTATTTTCGTTTGTTTTTGATTAAAATTTAAAATTATGGAAGACAATAAGATGGATCATCATATTAATGTGGAACTGAACGAAGAGGTTGCCGAGGGCACCTATTCCAATTTGGCCATTATCACCCATTCGCCCAGCGAGTTCGTGATAGATTTTGTGCTGGTGATGCCGGGTATGCCCAAGGCGCCAGTCAAATCGCGCATCATCCTGACGCCAGAACATGCCCAACGGCTGATGTTTGCCTTGCAGGACAATATCGACCGTTTTGAAGCCATTCATGGTCCTATTCGTCAAGATGAGGAGCCAGGCATCCCCAATATTCCCGTTAATTTTGGAGGACCTACCGGCCAGGCCTGATTATTTATGAGCTAGGGCTGTCTAAGAAAATAGAGCCGCCCCCTTAGCTGTTTGCAAACAACTAAGGGGGCGGCTCTATTTATTTAAGGATTGATATTTGACCTTTATTCTTTGGTTTTTGGGATGTCAATGCCCCAGCCATAAGGGTAGCCGGCTGTGGGAACCGGCAATCTTCCCTGCACATTCACTTTCCCGGAGATAAATGCTGCGATGCTTTTTTGTGCCACGGGGCTATTTTCGTACTGCACCACAATGGCGGCAGCCTTGTTGAGCTTAGCAAGCCGGGCTAGTCGGTAAGGGTTGCCCATATAAACCACAATACACTTGCGCTGGGCAAGCAAGTTACTTAATGTTGCCTGATTGACCTCGTCAATATTCTCGATTACCACATAGATGGTTTCCTCGCCGCTGGTTTGTGTTATTATAGACTGAACACCGGAGGCTGCATTGATGCGCTTGAAATTTTGCGGCTCACTCAAATGGTTGAAAACGGTTGGGTTGTTGTTGAATTGAACCAGTACCCCTTTTTTGCCATTATTGGGAAGAATCTGTTGTTCATTTTTTATCACCGTGATGGACGAGCGAAGCAGCTTGTCGTTGAGCCATTGGGCATAGGGGCGGTTGATGTATTCCCCAATTTGCTCTGGATTGGTTGGTTGATAGTTTGATAGCCCGCACCACTCTTTCAGGGCTAAAACTTTTCGGCATTTTTGTTCTATGGCCTCGCGAGTGATCTTTTTTTGGTCGATGGCTCTTTTTATCTCTTCAATGGCGCGGGGCAGGTTGATGGAGAGCTCCACAACATCGTTCCCCGCAATGATCGCCCGTGCATCCACATTGCCATCCTTTTGGGCAGCCAATACACCGTGCATATTCATGGCGTCGGTGATGACGAAGCCACCAAAACCCATCTCTTCTTTCAGCAGTTTGGTGAGTATGGTGTGGGAGAGGGTTGCTGGGGTGCCATCAACTGGTTCAAGAGCAGGAACTTCCAAATGTCCACTCATGATACCCATGATGCCGGCCCTGACTAGTGTTTTGAAGGGGACAAGTTCGATCGAGTCCATCCTGGCCCTGGTGTGGCGGCATACAGGCAGCAGTTTGTGCGAGTCGCCACTGGTGTCGCCATGACCGGGAAAGTGCTTTGCTACTGCTGCAAGGCCGGCACTTTGCATGCCTAGCATGTAGTAAGTTGTTTTTTTCGCCACCTGTTGTGGATCTGCTCCAAACGAACGCCGTCCAATGACCGGATTGTTGGGGTTGGTGTTGATGTCGGCCACCGGTGCCAGGTTTACATGGATGCCAATACGTTTGAATTGCTGGCCGATTTCATACCCCATCTCCTCAATTAGCTGGTCGGTTTGGATGGCGCCCAGTGTCATCTGGAAAGGGTAGGAGATGCTGTTTTGCAGTCGCATGCCCAAGCCCCATTCCCCATCAATACTCATGATCAGGGGGATGGATGTGTTTTTTTGCAACTCGTTGGTGGCTTTGGCCACATTGGTTGGGGTGTTTTTGAAAAATATTACACCGCCGGGATGGTACCGCTTAATCATGTTGATGGTGGGGGCCAGTTTTTCCACGCCAGTATGAGCCGGTACCGCAACCCAGAAAAGTTGGGCAATCATTTCATCCAGTGAGAGTTGATTTATGTGGCTGTTGACCCACTCCGAATGCATTGCTTTTTGCCAATTGATGGGTTCCTTTACCGGGCTTCGTTGTGCCAATGCCGAAAGGGTCGTCAAGGCAAGAAATATTAGAGGGAGTCCTTTTTTGTATTGCATCTGTTGTTGGTTTGCTAGGTTTGTACGATTGTTTATAAGGGGTAGAGCAGGTACTTATCCCTGAGGGGCTTGTATTTTTCAAGTTCGGGTTGCCATGCTTGCCTGATCTCTTCTTCGGTTTTTCCTTCGATGATCATCTGTCTCAGTTGGTTGGTGCCAGCCAGTAGGTCGAAAAAACGAGCGTTGCTGAAAAACTTGGTCTGATCGGGGAATCGCCGGTAGAAATCAATGAGGTATTTGAGGGTCATGCGGTGGCCGGGATTTTCATTACGCAAATCTAACCCATAGCATTCCTGATCTTTTTGAGGCGGGTTTTTTGCCATCCCTTCGATGCTGCGAGGTGTGAACGTGAATGAACCCATGTTGGGATGCGGGTAGCCAATGGCTTGGAAGGGGAAGAGGGTGCCCCGCGCCACGCTGATGTCGGTACCTTCGAACCAACAGAGCGACGGGTAAAGACGGATGGAGAGCAGGTTGGGCAGGTTGGGCGAGGGTTTGTTGGCCGGCGCAACGATGGTGGCATGGGTGTAATTGTGCATCTCAATGATGGTGAGCTTGCACCGTTTTTGTCCTTCGAGCCATCCTTCGCAATTGATCATGCGCGCCAACTCACCCACGGTCAGTCCATGGACCACCGGGATGGGGTGCATCCCCACAAAACTTCTGTATTCTGGTTTCAATATTGGTCCGTCGATATAGTCGCCATTGGGGTTGGGGCGGTCGAAAACAATGAACTGGATGTTGTTTTCGGCACAAGCTTCCATCATGTAATGCATGCTCGAGATGTAGGTGTAGAAACGCACGCCCACATCCTGTATGTCGAACACCACCACTTCGATGCCGTTTAGATCCTGCGGGGTTGGTTTTTTGTTTTTTCCATAAAGGCTGATGACCGGTAGTCCCGTTTTTGCGTCTATGGTGTGATCCACCTTTTCGCCAGCATCGGCATTGCCCCTGATGCCATGCTCGGGTGCGAATATTTTGGTGACATTGACTTTTAGGGCAATCAACGAGTCAATCAGGTGTGTGTGGCCTATGGTTGACGTGTGGTTGACCAAAATGGCCACTTTCTTGTTTTTCAGAAGAGGCAAATAGGCTTGGGTGCGCTGTGCCCCAATTGTTATCCCTCCGCTGCCGCCTTGAGCGAATCCATGTGCGCCGTCAATGGCAAAGGCTAGAATCAATAAAACAATCTTGAAAAATCTCATGTCCGATGGTTTGATGTTCAGGCATGAAAAATAAGCATTTATTTCGTCTCTGGAAATTCTGCCGCAGCTTTGTCGAGTAACCAAAGGGTATTGTTGTTCGTCACCCTGGCGGCCGGATAGCTCAGGTAGTTGCCTTTGCCGTTCAAAATGTCGTGAACAACCTGTCTCTTGCTCGACCCGGTAACCAGGAAAATTGCTTCTGTGGCTTTGTTGATGATTGAACCTGTGATGGTTATCCGTTTCTGCCCCGAAATGGGATGTGTGGCCACTTCGCAAATATTTGGGCTTTCCCACAGTTCGGCCTGGTGGGGGAATATGGAGACGGTGTGGCCATCGTCGCCCAATCCCAGAAAGATAATGTCGAAAACCGGCAAACCATTCATCGCCGGCACGTGGTTGATGATGGCCTGTTGGTATGCTTCGGCAGCTTGATCAGGTGGCAATTCCCCTTGGATCCTGAAAACATGGTTTTCAGAAATGGGTATATGGCTGATGAGCGCCTTGTCAGTCATCCCAAAGTTGCTCTCCGGATCATCGGGCGCAACGCATCGTTCATCGCCCCAGAACAGATAAATGTGTTCCCACTTTATTTTGTCGGCGAATTCGTGGCGCCACAGTTCGAATATGGCTTTTGGGGTGTTACCGCCCGACAAGGCTAAGTAAACCCCGTTTTTCTCGTGTGACAATTTGGCCAGCTTCTCGCCCAGGAAACGGGCGATGGCGGCATTGTCGTTAAATATTCTGATCTGCTGGTTCATGTTTTTTTACAATTCACAGTAAAAGCCGTCGTCGGCCAGGTTTTTGCAGGGATAGCGCCAGGTGCAGTTTTCACCGTCTATCAAGTCGTCGGATACATCGGGT
>JAGPIS010000050.1 GCA_018054835.1 Breznakibacter sp.
TTTGTAGGTACCAACCTTCAGTTCGAAGGTGGCTGTTTCGTCGCAAACAATGATGCCTTGAGGGTGCATTTGCAAAGCGCTGATGGTCCACATGTGGTTGATGGATTCCTCCACAGCATGCTGAAGAGCGCGGGCCTTGTTGAGGCCATTGCAGATGATCACCACCTCGCGTGCATCCATCACGGTGCCAATACCAACGGTGACAGCTGTGCGGGGCACCTTATTGGTGTCGTTGTCGAAGAAACGGCTGTTGGCCACAATGGTGTCGTGGGTCAATGTTTTCACCCTTGTGCGCGATGATAGGGACGACCCGGGTTCGTTGAATGCCAGGTGTCCATCGGGGCCAATGCCACCCATGAAGAGGTCGATGCCACCCACGCTCTTGATTTTGTCCTCGTAGCGGCGGCACTCTGCGATCAGGTCAGTAGCGTTGCCATTCAAAAGGTTGGTGTTTTCGGCTTTGACGTCGATGTGGGAGAAGAAGTTCTGCCACATGAAGGTATGGTAGCTTTGCGGGTGTTCGCGCGGAATACCGCAATACTCATCCATGTTGAAGGTGATCACATTGGCAAAGCTTACTTTGCCCGCCTTGTGAAGGTTGATGAGTTCTTTGTAGGTTCCCAGAGGAGACGAGCCGGTTGGCAATCCAAGTACAAACGGTCTCTCTTCTTTGTGTGCCGAAATTTTGCTGGCAATGTAATTCGCTGTCCATTTCGATACCAAATCGTAATCTGATTGAATAATTAATCGCATGATCCTGGTTTTTTATTAATTGGCAATTAAACAAGGCTCCAACCCTGTTGCAAAGATAACTTTAATTCAGATAAAGACCAACACGGATGGTTGTCGGGCATCATACCAATTAAAAACTTAGTAGCTTGTCGATAAAATATTGCAAGAGACGGGGTTGAAGGATGATCGGGAATGCCAACCCATATACAGCTCCCCAGAAATGGGCATCATGGCCAATGTTGTCAACTTCCTTACGGGCCATCACGCCCGAATAGACCAGATAGAGTACCCCGAAGATGATGCCGGGAATGGGGATGATGGCAAACAGCAGGATGGGGTTGTAGGGGTCGAAAATAATGGAGGCAAACACCACTGCCGACACCGCGCCGGAGGCTCCAATGGCGTTGTAGTTGTAGTTGTCACGGTGTTTGGCCAGTGCGTAAAAACTCGAAATCACAATGGCCGTGAGGTAGAAGAACAGGAACAGCAACTGGGGCCATGCCGAGATGAACTGGAAATAATACAATACTGAGCGTCCAAACGATAAAAGCACCATCATGTTGATGATCAGATGCATCCAGTTGGCATGCAGGAAACCATGGGTAACCAGCCGTGGGTACTCCTTGCGGTGGATGATTTGCCACGCATTGAACTGGTAGCGGTACATCAGTTCTGTGCGGTTGAAAGCCATATAGCTGACCAATGCGGTGACGGCAATAATTATGATGGAAATGTCCATTAGTGCATGATTTTAAAGATGAGTTCCGAAAGAAGTTCGCCACCATCGGTTGAGGCGCTCTCGAACCCCTTCGATTTCATGTCGTATTGGCGCAGCAGCGAAATGACCTGCACCACTTTTCGGGCATTGTATTGTTTGGCCGCGGCCGCATAGTCCTTTACAAAGTAAGGGTTTATTTTGAGTGCCGAGGCGACAGCGCCTTGCGACTTATCGGGCAGGTAATGGTAAGCCAGCAGCTTCTGGAAGAAACCAAAAAGCGTGACAATGGTCAGTTGAATTGGATTGGCTTTGATGTTTTGCGAAAAGGCCTTCACAATCTTACTGGCTTTCAGTATGTCGCGGTTTGTGAGGGCGTTTTGAAGTTCAAAATTGTTGTAATCCTTGCTGAACCCAATGTTGCGTTCGATCAGCTCGGCGGTGATCAAGCCCGTCCCTTGGGGGATTGCGACCTTTAATTTTTCGATCGACGATACGATTGCTGAGAGGTCGCTCCCCAGGAATTCGGCCAGCAAGAGCGTTGCTTTGGCATCGAGGGAGAGTCCGATGGACTTGGCATAACCTTCTATCCATTTGGGAATTTGGTTGTCGTATAGCTTTTTCGATTCAAAGAGCACGCCGCTTTTTTCCACTAGCTTGCCCAGTTTCTTACGTTTGTCGAGTGATTTGTATTTGTAGCAAATCACCAGGATGGTCGAATTGAGCGGTTTTTCCACGTAAGTGGCCAAATCTTCGATCTCCTTGATGTTTTGTGCTTCCCTCACAATTACCACCTGCCGTTGTGCCATCATGGGGTATTTGCGGGCAGCATGGGTGATGCCGATGGCATCGGTATCCTTGCCATACATTACTATTTGGTTGAATCCCTTGTCGGCCTCCGAAAGCGCATGTTTGGCTATATAGTCGGATATGACATCAATAAAATACGGCTCTTCACCCATCAGGAAATAGATGGAGCGGTAGGTGCCGCTTTTAAGCTCTTTGATTATCTCTTCATAACTCATCATGTAACAAAAATAATGTTACCCTTTTGAATAAAAAAGGGTGTGTCCAAAAAGATTTTTTAAGCCTTAGGGAATTGAATAACAGGATAACTTCTCGAATAGGAGTAAGAACAACAAGAGGGAATCCCTGAATTTTTGGACACCCTCTTGAGGATATTGGCTGTTAGTTGTCGAATTTCAGGTGCTTCACCGATTTGCCGTTGGTGGCCAGTTCTTTCATGGCCGCTATGCCTATCTTGATGTGGGCATTGACAAAATTCTCGGTCACCTTGCGGTCGCTTTCGGCTGTTTTGACCCCGGTGGAGATCATGGGCTGGTCGGAAACCAGCAACAAGGCACCAGCCGGTATTTCGTTGGCAAACCCAACGGTGAAGATGGTGGCCGTCTCCATATCGATGGCCATGGCACGTGTTTTTTCAAGGTATTTCTTGAACCGCTCGTCGTACTCCCATACCCGTTTGTTGGTGGTGAACACCGTTCCTGTCCAGTAGTCGGAGCCATGGTCGCGGATGGCCGACGAAACGGCGCGTTGCAGGCTAAATGCAGGGAGTGCAGGTACTTCGGCCGGCAGGTAGTCGTTGGAGGTTCCGTCGCTGCGGATGGCAGCAATGGGGAGGATCAAATCGCCTAGTTGGTTCTTTTTCTTCAGCCCGCCACATTTGCCCAGGAACAGAACCGCATGTGGCTCTACTGCGCTCAGTAGGTCCATGATGGTGGCCGCATTGGGGCTGCCCATGCCAAAGTTGATGATGATGATGCCTTCGGCGGCACAATTGGGCATGTTGCTATGGATGATTGGGGCATCGTACATTTTCGAAAAAAGCTCAACATAATACATGAAATTGGTGAGCAAAACGTACTTGGGGAAATTTTCCAATGGTCTTCCGGTGTAGCGGGGAAGCCAGTTTTTTACGATCTCTTCTTTAGTCTTCATTTTTAATACCTTTTCAGATTATTATATTTCTGTAATATTCTGTATGTGAGATATTACAGTCTTACGTCCTGTGGGTATTCAGGAGGTATTAAAATACAAAGGTACTACTTTTGAATTAATTTTGTTTATTTGTAGTAAAATTTATTTTTAATGCAACCACTCAATCTGCCAACAGGACCATTTAAAATCAAGAAGGATCAATCGCGGTACAAGGTATACGACATGATCAGGCGCAAATATGTGGTGCTCACGCCCGAAGAGTGGGTGCGGCAGCATATCATCCATTATTTGATCAACGACAAGCACTATCCGGCAGGCTTAACCGCGGTGGAGCATCTGGTGGTGATTAACCAGTTGCGTCAGCGAGCCGATGTGGTGATATACGACCGGAACCGGAAGCCCTTGCTGATTGTGGAGTGCAAGGCTCCTTCGGTGGCCATCACCACCGGGGTTTTTGAACAGGCTCTGCGGTACAATATGGTATTGGGAGTCAGGATTGTGGTGGTCAGCAACGGGATCACACACTTGGCAGCCAGGTTGGATGATGCGGGTGGTTACGCCTTGCTGTCCCAAATCCCCGATTACAGCCAGGTGATGGCTATCATCGGGGAGTAGGGTTAAATGTTTATTTTTTGAAAGAAGAGTTCGTCAATATATTCCTTTCCTTGACGGCGCCAGGCTCTGCGCAGCCCGGTCTGTTCAAAGCCGGCCTGTTCAAAAAGTTTGATGGAAGCGGAGTTGTCGCCCGAAATGGAGGCATAAACCTGGTGTAATCCCAGATGGTTGAATAGGTAGGCGGTGAATAGGTTGAGTGCCTCCGAGGCAAATCCTTGGTGGCGGTAGTCGGAGTGGATCAAAATGCCTATCCCACCCCGGCGGTGGAAAGGGTCGTAATCAAACAGGTCGATCATCCCCACCATTTCCCCAAGCCCGGTTCGCTCAATGATCAGGCGCAACTGTTTGGTCTGGAAAACATCCAGGCGGGCATGTTGCACATACTGCTTGAGCTGGTGTTTTGAAAATGGCGCTATGGTGTTGCTCACATTCCATAGCGCAATTTCATTCTCCCATTGGTAAAGCGTTTCAATGTCCTCAGGTTCTAGCGCCCTAAGGGTTATCCTTTCATTTTGAATCATGCATCTCCTCCGTGTCCACAAATTTCTTATACTGCTCCGGGTTCCGGACGAATGAGTCGTTGTAGGAGGTCTCTTTAATGATTTTTTGTTTGGCTTCCACAGCGGCCTTGTAGCCTTTGTATAGGCCATAGCTGTAAACATACCATCCGTCGCGATAATGGTATTCTTTGATCAGAGTTCCATCAAGTCCCTTCCATGCTTTTGACTGATCGGCAGGCTTGCGCAGCGATAGGATTTGCACGGTATAGAATGGTATGCCATCCTGTATGGATTGTTGAGGTTGCTTTGTCTGTTCCGCCAGGGCAGCCCTTGCCTGTTCATCAACGCTCAGGTTGATTGGGGCGAATGCCATAAACTCACCTTTTTTGCGGTAGGCCATATTGCCATCTATTTTCAGTGGTACGTTGAGCCTGTTGTGACCTGTACCTTCGATGTCCATGGTGTACTCTTTGTTGGTGTCGAGTATCAAGATGTAATTTCCATTTACCGGGTTGGGTTTATACAATCCAGCCAGTTGACCCTCCTGGTCGGTGACGGAGATACGCACGTCGTCGAGTGGCAAATCAGAGCTTATTGTGCCCTTGATCACTGCTAAGCGGGCATCTTCGGGCTCCTCGTATTCTATTTCGTAAAGGTCGATGCCGCCAATTTTATGTTCGAAGCGCGAGCTGGCATAGTAGGCTCGGTTTTTCACAGCCGTGGGCACAAAAAACAGGTCGTCGTCGGCACTGTTGATGGGGTAGCCAATGTTGACGGCTTGGGTCCAGGTGCTGTCGGCAACCTCTTTGGATAGGAAGATGTCGAATCCACCCATGGAGTTGTGGCCACGAGAGCTGAAATAGAGTGTTTTGCCATCGGGGTGCAGCATGGGTGACTCCTCGTCTTCGGGGGTGTTGATGGAGGGGCCCAGGTTTTGAGGCGCTCCCCAAGTGCCATCGGGCAACTGGCGGCTGCGGTAAATGTCGAGGCCACCAAGCCCTCCGGGGCGGTTGCTGGTGAAATAGGCAATGGTACCGTCGGCACTCAGGCTGATATGTGTTTCGTCGAAACGGGAGCTGATGGGCTCAGGCATTTGTTCCGCGCTCGACCAAGTCTCTCCATCAAATTCAGACATGTAGATGTTGATGCCATTAATGTCGGTGCGGTAGATGAACAGGTAGCGGCCATCGGCCGAAAGATTCACACCCGACTCATGACCTTGGGTCTTGAAAAGTGACTTGATGGCTTCGGGACGTTCCCATGCATCATTTTTATACGTTGAAAAATAGATCCTTTCGGCATACTGTCCATCGTCCATCAGTTCGCTGTAGGAGGAGGGGCGGCGCGAGGTGAATAGAAGTGTTGACTCATCGGCCGAAATGAGCGGGCTGTGGTCATCGTATCGTGAGTTCAATGGCAGCCCGGGGTTGCGTACCTCTAGCTTGACCGGTTTCTGCATTAGTAGTTTGGCGTTGTTGCAATAGTTTTTCTCACGTTTTAATTCTCCGGCCAAATCCTGGTTCGGATTGGGGATGGCAGTCTCCAATTTGCGATAGATGGCCAGGGCTTTATCGGGATTTTTTGTCAACTGGTACGATTTTCCCAAGGCCATATGGAGCTCGGCACCATAAACCGAATTGTAATTTTCCAGGGGCAGCAGTTGCAAAGCCTTTTCGAAATAGATGACGGCCGAGTCGGGTCCATCGCTGGTATTCAGGTAGCTGTTGCCAAGGTTGTAAATCACATCGGTGTTTTCAGGCTGCTGGCGGTGCAGTCTCTTCAATATCTTGATGGCACCGTTGAAATCGTTGCGTTTGGCCAGTAACATGGCCGTTGTGTATTCCCTTTTGAATCCTTCCTCCCGGTTCTGCGTGAATGCGGGCTTCACAAAGAAGGCCAATAGCAAAAATAACAAACATATTTTTTTCATAGAGTTAATTTTATCTTTTCCGGTTTGTAGCAGCGGATGAGCAATTTATTATTTTTTTCCGTACCCTCGGTTGATACAAAGCTGTTAAAAATTTATTATAATATCAAATCAATTTTCTAGAGTCACTGGCTTGATGTAATGCACCAGCCCTCGGGCAGCGTACTCGCCTTTGACGGGTACACGGTACGTCAGGGTTTGTGCGTCAGCTCCCGGCTTAGAAAAGGTTATCTGGTAGGTTTTGCCGGTCTGCAAAAGCAAGACATACTTGCCGGTAGTGGGATTTGGCTTGTAAAAGCCTGTGAAATCGCCATTCTCGGCCGATTCTACCGTTATGTCGGCATCGGCAGCAGGGGTTTGATCCTTGGTGTAGATAAAACCCGACACCACTGCCATGCGTCGGTCGTCGTCCGAAGGGTATTCAATCAAGAACAGGTCGGTGTTGCCCATGGTACCTTCGCGGGTTGAAGCGTAATAAACTCTAAGTCCATCGGCTGTGGGACAGTAGAACAGGTCGTCGCCAGGGGTGTTGATGGGGAATCCAATATTTTGTGGTTTCGACCATTGGGCGGCAGAGTCGAGTTGTGTCTTGAAAATGTCGAACCCTCCCATGTTTTCGTGTCCTTCGGAGGCGAGGAACAGGGTTTTTCCATCGGGCATGATGAAGGGGCTCTCTTCGTCCAATTCTGTATTGATGAGGGATCCCAAGTTGATGGCCGGTCCCCATTCGCCCGAGGGCAGGATGCGTGAGGTGTAAATGTCCTTCCCGCCAAAGCCGCCGGGGCGGTCGCTCGAGAAGTAGATGGTTTGGCCATCCATCGTTAATGAGGCATGGGTTTCGTTGTGCATGCTGTTGATGGGGGAGGGGAATTTCACTGGTGCACCCCAGTTGCCTTTTTTGTTGACCGAGTAATAGAGGTTGCCCGATTTGCCATCGTAGGCGTATAGAATGAGTTGGGTGCCGTCGTTGTTGATGCTTACCGAAGCATTGTTGTAGTATTTGGCAATTTGCCCGGTTAATCGGCGAGCCGGCAGCCATTTGCCTTCGCGCCACTGACTGGTGTATAGGTTTTCGATCACCTCATTGGGTTTTCCATTGGTGCGGTTGGATGTGAAAATGATCTGATCCTCGTTAATGGTCACCACCGGGCTGTGTTCGTCGTCTTTGGTGTTGAGCGCTTTGCCCAGATTGGTGATTTTAAATTCTACAGGGTTTTGCGCCAGTCGGTGGGCTGTTTCGCAGTAGGCCAATTCGCGGTCGACGGCCTCCAGCTGACCCCCTTTTTTAGGACTCAGCCTGCTTTTGAGGTCGTTGTAAACTGAAATGGCCTCTTGGAAATGATAGTTGGCGTGGAGTGCTTGGGCATAGAAGAACCAAACATTGCCGCTCTCCTCGTCCAATGATTTGCTTAAGGGGTAATATTGTATGGCGTTTTTGAGGTGATGGAGTGCTTCGTGGGGCGGGTGACCCAATTGTAGTTTGCAGAGACCCCGGGTGTATTCGCAAAACCCCGAATCGGCCTTGGTGCATCCGGCGCGACCTATCTCATCCAGCGCTTTCTGGTACTCTTCGGCGTTGAGCTGTTTTTGTATGGCGGCCCGTTTGATTTGCGCCTGAGTGGGGAAAAACGCAGTGGAACAAAATATCAAACCAAGCAATGCATATAGGAATACCGTTTTCATAGTTTTGGATTTGCAGATATTAAAATATATCAGCAACTAAAGTAATGAAAAAATGTTAATCAGAAACCTTTATGGGTTAAAATCCTCCCCAATGGTGATGATCGGGGGGGAATTGCTTGTGAACGTCTTGGTGTAATTGATAATTGATAGTGGCTGATCTAAGTTCTTTGAATGAAATACGACAATATTTTCTTTTCATTACTATCAGCCACAGGAGAAAATATTCCTGAAGAATCCGCAAAAGGTTCTCTTTTCGGCAGCCTTGTGACGTTTCCAATAGTTGTCTTTCATATTTTCGGAGTCGAGCAGGCAGAGTGTCTGGTACACTTCACCCCAGCCCGGGATGCCACCAAAGTTGCGGTCGTCAATAAATATGTCGGCATTGACTTTTCGGCTTATTTCATCCGTAAACTCCTCTTCGGGATAGCTGCTGTTGACGGCATAAAATTCAACGCCATTTTTGCGGCAATATTCCACCGCCTCATCCAATAGTTTGCCCGATCGGAAGGTCCATAAAATCAGTAAATGGCCATTGCGTTGTAGGGCTTTCAATGTTTCAAAGGCAAAGAGGCGCTCTTTCCCGATGGCCGGAAACCGGTGTTCGACAATGGTTCCATCAAAATCTACAGCAATAATCATTGTTTAAGGGTATAGTGGTTTAACATTGGTTGCATGGAATTGTTTCACTCTTTGTGTAATTCTTTTTCCACCAGTCCTTGTGATGGGTAATTGATGACCAGAAGTATCATCAAGACGCCGTAAATCATCCAGAAGGCACGGTCGCCCGACAGGTGGAACAGTGGCAGGGATATGAGAGCCAGAGTACTCAAGGTATAAATGCGTATCCTGTATATTTTTTCAAAAATGGCTAGCCTCACCGGTTCCTGTTCATCGCGGTGCTTTTTGATTGACCGTGCCAGGTAGATGGAGGTTCCCGGCACCAAAGCTAACACCAGCAGGAAGAATATTGATTTTATCCAATAATCGGCCGGTGTGCTGTTTGCCGGTATGGCTCGGTCGAAAAAAAAGAGAATAGCGCCCAGGGTCAACAAGGGAGCCAGCAAAAGATACCATGTTTTTTTTAAGCGGTTGGTTGTATCGCGCATAATGTTTTTTTTAGATGGTTTTGTCAAAAGGCAGGCGGTTCACCAACGAGCGGCCCAAGGTTACTTCATCGGCATACTCCAATTCGTCGCCCACCGAAATACCCCGGGCGATGGTGGTGATGGATACGGGGTTGGCTGCAAAACGTTTGTATAGGTAAAAGTTGGTGGTGTCGCCTTCCATGGTGGTGCTCAGCGCCAATATGATTTCATCCACCTTGCCCTCCTTAATCTTTTCTTCCAATGAGCCAATATTCAGGTCGTCGGGGCCGATGCCATCCATGGGTGAAATAACGCCACCCAGCACATGATACAAGCCATTGAACTGGCGGGTGTTTTCGATGGCCATCACATCGCGGATGGACTCCACCACACAGATCACCGAATGGTCGCGTTTGTCATCGGCACAGATTTCACACACCTCGGTATCCGAAATATTATTGCAGCTGTGGCAGTATTTGATCTCGGTACGCACCTGCCGGATGGCTTCCGAAAAGTGGTTGACCGAATCGGCCTCTTGGCGCAGCAAATGCAGCACCAGCCGGAGAGCCGTCTTTCGGCCTATTCCAGGTAATTTGGCAAACTCATTAACGGCATTTTCGAGTAAACGCGATGAAAAATGTTGTGATCCCATTTTAGCTTGTTATTCCCATCGCAAACTTAACAATTATTTGCCTATAAACTATAACTTCAACTCTGTTTGACCCATGTAAAAATTAAAAACGGATACCGGGTGTGGGTCCAGTATCCGCTTTTGCTAAATAGAGTTGTTCAACATAATAAGCCGGGGACTATTGTCACACTGCCTTATAAGGGTCGTTCATTGTGAACGGGTTTTTTTATTTGTTCTCGACGGTTGCGAATTTCAAACCGTCAATTTTGTTCCAACCACCACGTGTGAAGTCAGGAACGGCTACAGGTGCTGAATTGTTTTCAAGCGAAATGGCTGTTAGAGGAGCCAGACAGCTCCACTCTGCAAGGTCGTAAACATCCATGTCCAATGGAAGGCCATTTTGCAGGCAGTAGATTAAACGGTAATCCATGATGAAGTCCATACCTCCGTGTCCACCAACTTTTTTTGCTTTTTCCTCCAACTCTCTGTGGATGGGGTGTTTGTATTTTTCCATCAGGGCGGTTTTCACATCTTCGGGCACAAAGCTGTGTGCACTCAACGATTCGTGGTTAGGGGTGATGTCCGAGCTTACTTGGCTTGCATTCAGTGCATAACCTTCGAGAGGGTATTTGTTGGCAAATCCTTGTGTTCCGGTCAACTGGTACATGCGGCTGTATGGACGTGGCGAGGTGACGTTGTGTTGTATTTGAATGGTCTTGCCTTTTTCGGTGCGGATCATCGTCATGGTGTGGTCGCCATTTTTGAAGTCGGTCACCTCTTCGCCTGTTTTTTCTTTCAAATAGGCTGGATTGCCTACAGCTTTGGTATCCATCGAAACCAGGTAGTTCATTTTGTCGCCACGGTGGATGTTCAGCAATTGGCAAGCAGGGCC
>JAGPIS010000211.1 GCA_018054835.1 Breznakibacter sp.
CAAAATGCCCCACAAGCACAACCTTGACCCAATGGATCGTATTTTTTAAAATAACAGCAGCAAATCCGCTCAATAGCCCCACAAGAAAACTGAGAATCACCACGAAATTCCGTTGGCTGATGTTCCGAACACGCCAAATCAAAAAATCACTCAAAATTTTATCCAATCGTACCATAACATGCAAAAATAGCATAACAAATGAATGATTGATAAAATTCCGCGTTAAGAAAAGTTACCATGAATTTACAATACTGGAAGATGACTAACGGTTGGGTTGCACATTAGCCCAATTTTCATTGCGTTTGATGCGTGTCACCTGCATTTCACTAATACGGAACAACCGGGCAATCACATTTTGTTTGATCCCCTTGGCCAACATACCTTTCAGCACCTGCACATCTTCGGGCTTCAGTTTGGAGCTGGTGACCGTTTTCCCTGAAAGCCGGCGGTTCTCCTGCAATACGGCGTGCATGCGCTTATAACTGTAATCCTTGGTGACCCACATAAGATTCTTGAAATAATTATTTTGTTTATTCCAATCCAGGTGGATCACGACAGTTTCTTCTTCGGAACCCTTTTCCAAAAACATTTCGGCCGTTAATTTATGAACTAGAAAGGAGCGTTTTTTACCATCCACCCGCAAGCTGACATTCAAAAACCCTTTGATACTACCAGGCTTGACAATGCGACCATGAATGGCATCGTAACAATAACTCTTCACCCGGCCATAATTGCTCACCTCATACTTCTTATCGGTAAAGGGCAACTCCTGCCAAACCTCATCTTCTAACTTCCGAAGATTGCGTGTTGTTTGTTTTAATGCCATTTTCAATTTATTTAGTAAGATAAACGATTCACACACCTATAATCAGGTCTCCCGACATTCAAAGATGCCTAACAAAAGTATTAAAATAGAAACCATAAGTCAAGACCAAAGCAAACTATGACAAATGTTTCCTATTTTTACACTCACAAACAAATCACTTTTACTAGTCCAAAAAACTTCTGTTTACTGAACCATTTGTTAAGCCACTTGTTCAATCAACCAAAAGAATATTTATGCGCAACCTGATTTTATTTCTAACCCTCACATTCGCATGGCAGCATGCATCAATAGGGCAAACCGTCATTAAAGGCGTGCTTAAGGATGCCTATTCCAACGAAGCCATCCCGTTTGCCAACATCATCATTTACAACACCAACACAGGAACTACTTCGGACGAAAATGGGCAGTTCGAATTGGGCGACCTGACGCCCGGTTTTATACAATTGCAAATCTCAAGTTTGGGATACAAAACCAAGATCACCGAACAGATCATGGTGACGAAAAATAGAACCATTCCAGTGTCGGTGGAGTTGGAACCCACCACAAAAGAGATTTCCGAGATAAAAGTGACGGGAGCCACCTTCCGCAGCAGGCCCGAAAGCCCGTTGTCGTCGAAGAGCATAGGTATTGAACAGATAGAGAAGAGTGCCGGCGCCAACCGCGACATTTCCAAGGTGGTGCAATCGCTTCCTGGCGTTGGTGGCACGGTGGCATACCGCAACGACTTGATCGTGAGGGGTGGCGGCCCATCGGAAAACCGCTTCTTCCTCGATGGCATTGAGATCCCCAACCTAAACCATTTCAGCACACAAGGCGCTTCGGGAGGGCCAGTGGGAATCCTCAACGTCGATTTCATTCGCGAGGTGGATTACTACTCCAGCGCCTTTCCATCCTCTCGGGGGAATGCCCTGAGCTCGGTTTTTGAGATAAAACAGATAGATGGCAACACCGACAAGCCTCTATTCAAAGCCACCGTGGGCGCTTCGGAACTGGCACTTTCGGCCAACACGCCATTGGGAGAGAAGACAACCGCCTTATTTTCGGTGCGGCGCTCCTACCTCCAATTTCTGTTCGATGCCTTGGATCTGCCATTCCTGCCGACCTTCAACGACATCCAGTTCAAAACCAAAACCCGGTTGAGCAAGAAAGATGAGATCACCTTCATTGGCCTGGGCGCCTTGGATCAATTCAAATTCAACAAAAACGTGACGCCAACCCCCGAAAACCAATACATCCTGGATTACCTGCCGGTGAACGAACAGTGGAATTACACCGTTGGCGCCTCTTATAAGCATTTCTTCGCCAAAAGCTTCATCACTTTAGTAGCAAGCCGCAACCACCTAAACAATAAAGCCTACAAATACAAGGACAATATTGAAACGGCTAATAATTTGACCTACGATTACCTCTCGAACGAAACGGAGAACAAATTGCGTTTTGAATTTTCGGCACATCCCAATGAATACACCATCAACACTGGAGCCGGCATGGAATATGTGAGCTACGACAACCGCACCTATGCCAAAAGCTTTGGCACCAATGGCGCCTTTGAAAAGAACTACCAAAGCGACCTCAATTTTTACAAGTATTACCTCTTCGGAAATGTATCGCGAACGGTTTTCAACGATCACCTCACCCTATCGGCAGGATTGCGGATGGATGCCAACTCCTACTCCTCGGATATGGGGCGGTTGGATCAGCAGGTAAGCCCACGATTGGCAGCCTCGCTAAAGGTAACGCCTAAACTCTATTTCAACACCAATGTGGGGCGCTATTTCCAGCTCCCCTCCTACACCACGTTGGGTTTCCGCCTACCCAATGGCGAGCTGAAAAACAAAACCAACCACATCAAACCCATCCAAGCCGACCACTTTATTGCAGGATTGGAATACCGCCCCAACAGCTATACGCGCATCACCTTTGAAGGATTCTACAAAAAATACAACCGCTATCCCTTCAGTGTCACCGACTCGGTATCGCTAGCCAGCAAGGGCGGCGACTATGGTGTTTTTGGTGATGAAGAAGTAACCTCCACAGCAAAGGGGAAAACCTATGGTCTGGAATTATATGCCACACAAAGGTTGCAAAAGGGGTACAACTTCATCCTATCCTACACCTTTGTGCGGAGCGAATTCACCGATTACAAAAACAACTATGTGCCATCGGCATGGGACAGCAAACACCTATTGACCTTGACGGCCAGCAAATCGCTGCGCAACAATTGGGATGTGGGCATCAAATGGCGTTTCATAGGCGGTTTGCCCTACACCCCATACGATTTGGATCGGTCCGAAATAAAAGATGCGTGGGATGCCCGCGGCCGGGAATATTTGGATTACAGCCGATTCAACGCCGAACGACTGGAGAATTACCACCAGATGGACATACGGGTTGACAAAACCTACACCTTCAAAAGATGGCAACTGGGCGCCT
>JAGPIS010000212.1 GCA_018054835.1 Breznakibacter sp.
AGAGTCGACCCGACCTCAATCTCAATCCCATCCAGTATGGAACCATATTCCAATTTGGCTACAAGCAGGTCAAACTATTTGGTACTTATAACTTCTCAACATTATTCAACAAGGACAAGGGTCCGGAGCTGTATCCGGTACAAATTGGCGTCGCACTATCCACTTTCTAATATAAATCTCGATAGCTATGAAAACATTAGTCTCAATATTAATATTTGCCATGTGCATTCCAAGCCTCAAGGCAAACAACAAACATGCAATCCTAAACAATGACTCTCTACGCAATAAATACGACAGGATTTGGCTACTGACACCCACAACCTACCGTGTGATGAAAAATGGCAAAATGGGGGTATCCGACAGCACCGGAGCGTTGATCCTTCCTGTGGAATTCAACCAGATTTGGGATGTTGACAGCGACAGCAACATTAAAGTGTTGCAAAATGGGAAAATGGGACTTTACAATCTAAGCGGGAAAATCATCATCCCGACGGAATATGATAATATTTGGTCTTTTCAAGAGGGAAAAGCCAAAGTGACACGAAATGGGAAATTGGGCTATTTCGACCAGGAGGGAAAAATGATTATTCCCTGCGAATACCAGCAAATTTGGAATTTTGAAAATGGCAGGGCTAAAATTCTGAAGGATGGATTGATGGGATTTATCACCACAGATGGATTGGAGATCGTTCCACCGCTATACCAACAGATTTGGAGCTTCAGCGAAGGAAAGGCCCGAGTGTTGAAAAATGGGAAGATCGGATATATCAATGAATCAGGTATCGAAATCATTCCGCCGGTTTTCACCCAAATCTGGGAGTTCAATAATGGCCGGGCAAGAGCTATCATCGATGGTAAAATTGTCTGGATTGACCCCTCTGGACAGCAAATTGCCGAGGCGTTTACAAATGAAGATTCGATCCAAACCCCGATCACCATAACTAATGCCGGCAATGATGACGATCACTCCAAAAACCAAACGGAAACCAGCATAACCATTTTCAACAACCGCATAGAAATAATAAAGGATAAGATGTCGAACAACCTCCATATCCAAAGCAATAGAGCTACTAAGAAGGAAAAATTCAAAGGCCACTATTTCGGAGTTGACATCGGGTACAACAGTTTCGTCTCTTCAGGGCTTGATTTTTCGCTGCCTGAAGGTTACGGTTATCTGGATCTGAACGATGGGAAATCGGTGGGCGTATCCATCAATTTGCTTCAATACAATATTGGGCTCAATAGCAGGAAAAACCTAGGGCTAGTAACAGGACTGGGATTGGAATTCAACAATTACAGGTTCGACTCACAATACATACTGACTAAGGATGAATTAGGTAAGTTGGGCTATTTTGAAAGCGACAAGGCTGTCAAAAAAAATAAGCTATCTGCCACCTATTTAAACATACCTTTTTTGTTTGAATATCAACTGAACCTACCATCGGTGTCCGATCATGCCTATTTTTCAGCAGGACCAATTGTGGGTCTCAAACTCAAATCGCACACAAAAGTGATGTATTACGGCAGCAGCTCAAAAGATAAAAAAAGAAGCGATTTTTGCCTCAACGACTTCCGATACGGAATTATGGCAAGGACAGGGTACAAAGCCATAAATTTAACGGCCTCATACTATTTTTCGCCATTATTTGACACCAACAAAGGCCCGGAATTATATCCAGTTTCCATTTCCTTAGGAATATGCCTCAACCTATAAATCGAAAAGCCTGTAATTGATAAGCATCCGGTTTCAAAGACGCAAGGAATTAAAGAGCTCAACATTGTTATAATTCATGTTGAAGTCAACGACCTTGCGTCTTTGAACCAAAATCAATTTTAAAATTACTTTACTGGTATAAACCACCAAACTGGAAGATCGTTTTGGTATCTTTGTGATCAACAAAGCATCTTGAATTAAATAAAAACCCATTGCGATACTTCTTCCACATTGCCTTTGAAGGAACCCATTATGCTGGATGGCAGAAATTGCCCGGCCTGATAAGTATCCAACAAACTATTGAAAACCTACTATCGGAGATACTAAAAACACCTATTTCCATTGTGGGGTGTGGAAGAACCGATGCAAGAGTGCATGCAAGCCAATTCTTTTTTCATGCAGATATAGAAAACAGTTGGGATTACGATCTATTGTTCCGACTGAACAAGCGTACTCCGAAGGATATTACTTTTATTGACATCATCAAGATGGATGCGCTTCCCCATGCCCGTTTCGATGCAACTGAACGTCAATACCGATACTTCTTCCACAATTACCAAACACCCTACTTAGTCAATTCCAGCTCATTAAATCTCATCAACAACCTGTCGCTCAAAGCAATGAGTCAGGCCGTAAAGCTGCTACCACGCTATAATGACTACCGTTCATTTTGCAAAAGTCCTGATAAGAACAAACACACTATTTGCCATATCACGTCAGCAAGACTATTAACAAACGAAGCTGAAAACCAATTTTGTTTCGAGATTACGTCAAACCGATTTTTGCAGGGCATGATAAGAGCGATCATGTATAACCTCCTTGAGGTTGGGCAATGCAAAATGACGCTCGAGGCCTTCGAAGACCTTCTAAAAAATCCAGCTCCAACAAACAACATAAAACTAGCCCAGCCGCAAGGATTATACCTTACAAAAGTTACTTATCCATATTTAAACAGGCCCCCGTTACAGGAGATCCTAAATTGCCTTTTCAGCGAGATTTGACAAACAGTGGTCAGAAAACAGGGATCAGTAAACAGGGAACAGTATTCAGTGTTTTGAGTTCTGGGTTGGGGCAGTTTTCAGTGATCAGTATTCAGTATCAGTTACCAGAGTTCTGTGTTTTGAGTTCTGGCAGTAATCAGTGTTCTGAGTTCGGAGTTAGGGGAAGGTCGCAGGTCTGAAATCGTCAGTCGCAGGTCGCTAGTCGTAATCGGACAAATCAATTCATGATTAAAAGCAGGGAACAGGGAACAGCAATCAATTTAAATCGGAGGGAATCGGAATGAATCAGAGTTAATCGGTGGATCAAAGACTCCTGTTTCAATTCTCGGCAATTCGCGTAATTAGCGGACGATCTTCGATTCGCGAACAAAAACACATAAACGCAAAAATCCCCGGCTCTTTGCAGAACCGGGGATTTCAAAATTCGGCGGCGACCTACTCTCCCACTTGACGCAGTACCATCGGCGCGGACAAGCTTAACTTCTCTGTTCGGAATGGGAAGAGGTGGAACCTTGTCGCTATAACCACCTAAAATATCTTTAA
>JAGPIS010000051.1 GCA_018054835.1 Breznakibacter sp.
AAATTGGAGCTCATTCTTGGGCAGATCCAAATAAACCAACAAGCCTTCCCACCCGGCCATGGCGGCGCCGCAACCAATCAAAATATTCATGGTTGCGGAAGGGTCGGGCTGAATCTGCTTCAAACGCTGTTCTTCGAAGAAATCGACCAGATTGAGGGTTGTGCGCTTCCCAAAAATGGGGTCGTCACCACCCAAGAAAGGCTGAACCATTGAATTGATGGTATCCACAGGCTTTAAAGCGGCCGACACTTCCCACCACAAGGCATTGACACCTAATTTCTGAAGTTCACCATTCAATTGATCGCGGAAGTGGTCGAAGAAAACGCCCACATAACCATCGATCACCACAGTTTTGCAATCCCTTATCCGGGCAGCTAGCGTATCAAAACCTTCTTGGATAATGTTTTCATCCAAGTTCAGGGACGGATAAATATCGTATTGTCCGTTTTCCAACTTCACTTTTTCTACCGGAATCAGATGCTGACCGGTCGATCTCCAATTTTTCTTCATTTCTATCTATAATTATAACCACATCGGTTTGATAATGAACCTACAAACTCTATTCTTCAATATTACTTCTCCAAAGCTTCAAACATTTGTATGGCCTTGTAAACCACGCCTGCCTCGCCCCGGAAAGTACCGGAACCTTTGGGTTCATTCTTCTCACTGTACCATTCAAAAAAACCATTGTTTGCCTCAATGCGCTGGAGCATGGGCAAAAATTCGCGGTAGGCATCCTCAACAAACCCATGATGGATCAACTGCTGAATCATGCGGGCGCCAAACCAGGTCCAGTCACCCCCATTCTGATAACCATACGGGTACATCCCAACCCCTTTGAACGACCCCAAAGGGTAGGTCGGATAGAGGGTCAATCCGATGGTGGCAGCGCCACTGGCTTTCACATTGGCAACCATCTTCTGCAATGAGGTGGCAATCTCGTCGTGCGACAACAACCCGGCTTCAATGGCCACAGCCGTTCCGCCATGGTAATAGATCTGATTCTCATCCAGACTGTCGGCAAATGGCGAACCATTGAGGTAGATGTGCGGGATGTACTTCTGATTGGCCTCATCCCACAAATGCTTCCTGGTATTGGCGGCAATCTGATCATGCACTGGTTTCCATTGGTTTTGATCCTCCGGCACCAGTTCCAGATAGTTCTGTATGGCAATCAAAAACATGGCATTATCGTAAATATCAATGGCATAATGCGTGTCTTGGGTCAGATAAACGCCCCACTCATGTTCGGGCTGCACATCGCCCCAATCGGCAGTTGTGGCACCCCAAATCAAGCCGTAACGGCCACTATAGCGGTGATTCATCAAGTACTCCAGCGCCATGGCCATGCGTTCCTTCACCGTTTTATCGCCAACCACTGTATTGAGGTAATCGTTGTGTCCGGTTTTTTTCACATACTTGTAAACAGCCTGCACCAGCGAAGTCTCCTGGTCGGTTTCAACGGTATTCTTATGGCCGGCATAACGGGGCTCCAGATCGAAATGGAGATAGTCGTACCCGGCTTGAGCCTTTTCAACGGGGATGTAACCATCCAGGATATTCCCATCGAGCCCTTGCATGCGGAAGAATACCGTAAGACCCTCCTCTACTGTTTTTTCATCCACGGCATCCAGCGCCAGTTCGATGAACGTGTTGAAATCGCGGATCCAAACCTCGCCATAGCTGTCGCCTGCCGTAAAGCCTGTTCCCACAATTTGTAACGCCCTGTTTTTCACCGACGAGAACAGCTCCTTATCTTTTATCTGGAAGCTATTTTGCTGGTTTGCTGGTTTGTTGCAGCCGCCGATCAATAGAAACAGTGCGGCCATCAATAGTGATGATAGAATTCTCATTTTTAAATTTTTTATTCGTTCGACATGGACGGAGGCATTTGCCCCACACCCCAGTTTGTATTTGGCTTATCGCCCAGTTCAATGGTCATTTCACCGCCACGGGTCACCTGCTCTCGATAAAACCAATTGTTGGTTTGTGGCTCGCCATTCAACAGAACCGATTGCACATAACCATTCTGCCCATTGTTGTTTTTCACATGAATGGTGAATTTCTCCCCGGTGTAGTACTTCGGATGGAGTTGCACCTCGATCTTGTCAAAGAGCGGACTGCCAATCTGGAAGGTAGGGTTGGCCGAGGTGTGACCCTGCACGTCAAAAAGTCCCATGGCTGCCATCACATACCAAGCACCCAGCTGTCCTTGGTCTTCATCCTGCCCAAAGCCATAACCATGCAGTGGGGTGGTTCCATAAAATTCGTTGCAGATGGCGCGGGTAAACTTCTGGGTCAACCAAGGTTTGCCCGAATAATTGAAAAGCCAAGAATTGTGCAGGCAAGGCTGGTTGCCATGGTTATAAAGCTTCTCAACCCCCGAAAAACTATCCAAGTCCTTCCCGCCTCCGAACTGGGTCTTCTGCGCTTCGTTGAAAGTCTCTTCCAGACGTTGATTGAACAGGTCGGAACCAATAAGGTCGATCAATCCGGCCACATCGTGAGGCACATACCAGGTATATTGCACCGCATTACCCTCCTGGAATCCCTCCCATGCCTTCATGGGCGAGAAGTCCTTCAGGAACGATCCATCCTTTTCGCGCGGACGGAAATATTTGGTCTCCGCATCGAACAGGTTGTGGTAATAACCGGCTTGGGCGATCATCGTGTTGTAATCAGCGGTTTTGCCCATCGACTTGGCCATTTGAGCACCGGCATACGAGCTGAAGCAGTACTCAAGGGTGTGTGAAGCACAAAAGTTGTGCACCCAACCATTGGGAAGTGTGAACTCATGCATGGGCACGTAACCTTGCTTTACGAAATATTCCAAATCGTATTTGCCCGAACCCCAATCCCGGTTTACATATTGAGTCTCGTTTTTCACCACCGCTTCATAGCCTTTTTGCACATCAAAATCGCGGATGCCGCTGTTGTAGGCCGAGGCAATCATCAACCCCATGAAATTGGTTTGCACCCCGTTGGTATAGACGCCTGCGGCCTCGCCATCGTGGAGCCAGCCATTATCGTTGTAAAAGTCGATGCTCGACTGCACATAATTGCTGAAATACTCGGGATAAGCCAAAGCCCAGAGCTGGCCAAGGTTCCAAAAGGCGCCCCACACCCCGTCGGTGTTATAATGCTGATGGGTGGGTTGGTTGTTCGAATCCAGTGGAATCTGCCCGATGCCGCCCTTGTTTTGCGGGTATTGCCCGTTGACATCGCTCGAAAGACCACGTCCCAACAAGGCATGGTACAATCCGGTATAGAATTTCACCTGATCCTCGTGCTTGCCACCACTCACCTTGATACGCCCCAGCATCTCCTCCCACTGGTTGGCACACACCGCTTTCACTTGATCAAAAGTGGTGTTGGCAGCCTCCATTTCCAAATTCAAACGGGCATTGGCTATGCTGGTGTACGATAAACCGACCTGCATCTCCACCACTTCGTTGTCGCCCGTTTTGAACTCAACATACAATCCATTGTCGATACCTCGGGAAGCTTGCTGCCCGGGCTGGATGGAATCGTTGACAAAAGTGCCAACCGCTTCGGGTTTTTTATTGAGCTTGGCAAAAAAATACATATCCACTTTATTGCCCACATCGCAAAACTTGGCATACTCCGGGTAGGTTGTCACCGAGCCTTCGATGGTGTTGTCGTCATTCAACTTAACATACGCGTCGGTGACTTCGCCACTCTCCCCCTGCCGGTGTCCCACGTCAAAAAGTATCCGGGACTGCTCCGATTTTGGGAACGTGTAGCGGTGAAAACCCACTCTGGGTGTGGCGGTAATTTCGGCTTTAATTTGATAGTCATCCAGAAACACAGAATAATACCCGGGCACGGCGATCTCTGTTTCTTTACTGAAACGGGAACGGTATCCTTTCTGAGGCTCTTCAAGTGTGCCGGGCAAGGTTTTCAGCGCTCCCGTGGCTGGCATAACCACCACGCCCCCAACCTGAAACTCGTGAAAATGGCCAAATCCTTCAATGGAGTTGTGGCGGTCGTCGTAACCACATGGCAACCAACTGCCAGGACTTCCATAGGCGTTGGTGTGGGGAGCCAGTTTGGCCATGCCGAATGGGACGGCTGCCGGGGTGAAGAAAAACCAGCGGCAGTGCACGGCTCCTATTTTGGGATCCACCAAGGATGACACAGGCGTTGTTTTCCGCATCGAGCAAGAAAACAAAACAGCAGCCACCACCAGCATTGGAATAATCAAAAGTTGCTTTTTCATCGATATATAATTTGATAGCATTTACGAAATTTTTGAAATCCCCTTCTCTTGACGCCAAGCCCTGACAGCTGCCCAAAGAACATAGGCCATGCAAGCCACCAACAACCAAATACTGGTTGTGGCTCCGGCATGTTTGCTGATCAGACCCATAATGGGCGGGACGACAGCTCCACCGGCCACGGCCATGATCATCAAACCGGACAATTCATTGGCTCGCGTAGGCATTTTGGACAAGGTGATGGAAAAAACAAGCGGAAACGTGTTGGCTGCACCCAGTCCGGCCAGGAATATGCAAACCCTAGCAGTAAAAGCATCGGGCGCCAACACCATGCCCACAAAGGAAGCAATGGCCAACAAAACCGTATATATCAGGAATTTGTGTGCGGGAATCCAGTTGAGCACGATGGCTCCGGCAAAACGGCCAATCATCAGTGCGGTGAAATAGATGCTGATCCCCAGCGAAGCTTCTTCGAGCGAAAAGTTGAAGGCCGAACCCAAATAGTTGGCAATATTGGAATTCATGCCCACATCGGCTCCCACAATCAAGAAGATGGCGATCACCATCATCAATACGAATGGCGAAGCGAGCAGGCCGAAACACGACTTGAACGATACAGTGCCACTGGTGGATTTTGTTTCAACAATGGGTGTGAAATAGAGCCACAAAACGGCCAACATGGATGTGACGGCATAAACGGCAAAAACCAATTTCCAGTCGCCATAATAGGATGCCATGAATGTGGCAATAACAGGCCCCATCAAGGAGCAGATGGCCTTAATGAATTGCGAAAAGCTCATGAAGCTGGGCAATTTGGCTTCGGGCACCACATCCTGAAGCAATGGGTTGGCCGACACCTGCACAATGGTATTGCCAATGCCGAGAAGCGCAATGGCCATCAACATGGATGGAAAGGAGTAATGTACCAATGGGACAATCATGCCCAAAGCCGTAAAGATCATGCCGGCATTCAGTACATTGCGTTTGCCAAATTTCTCCTGCAACACACCCGATGGAACCGAGAGTAGGAAAAACCAGAGGAAGGCCATGGATGGGATCATTTGAGCCACATCATCGGTCAAATGAAAATCTTGTTTTATATATCCGGTGGCCACACCCACTACATCGATAAATCCCATGACGATAAACGACATCAGCACGGGCGCTATTCGCTTGATTACAATTGGTCCGTTATTCATTTTGCTATATTTTCAAGTTGGGTATCTACTAATTTACAATAGAAATCGTCGTTACACAAACGGGCGGCTCCGGTGATGGCGGCAGAATCCTGCAATTTGGAAACCCCCACCTCGATGGCGACGCCATTTTTGCGCAATTGACCGGTGAAGTATGGGGCAAACAGGGGGTAGGCATTGGAAATATTGCCGCCCAAAACCAGGATATCAGCCTCGAAACGCTTCAGCAGGGGCGCCATAAAATCGGCCAGGCGGATTCCAAAATCTTCAAATATGGCATCAACAACCGGCTGCGTATCGGTTTGTTCCATCATCTGCCTAACACCGAAGACATCGATGCCACTCATTTTTTTGTATTGACCAACAAACCAACGGGTGGAGAAATAATCATCGGCAATAGAATCCTGGTAAGGTAAACAATAAACCCACCCATTCTCAGGAAGATCGGCACCTGATGAAAGAGGAACACCACCCTGGAGAAAAGAGGAACCAAAACCGGTACCCAAAGTGATGGACACCGTCCGTCCATATCCCTTGGCCACGCCGGCCCAAGCCTCACCAATGGCAAAAGCCGAGGCATCGTTGACAAACCGGATGGGGATATTATCAAGTTGCTTTAATTCGTTGGCCAATGCACGGGCGATATTCAACCCAAACAGGCGATCGAACTTTCCAACACCAGCAATATGGCTGATGCCATTGACATAGTCGAAAGGCCCGGGCATGGCAATGCCGATGGCAGAAATGGTGGCATCACCTACAACTTTGGCGGATTGCTTGATACAATCCCCCCAATGACCTACTATTTCGGAAGCCGATGCATGGGGATCAACTTTTGTTTCAAAGAAGCTTTCCGGAACAACCTGCCCATCCAGCAAATTCACCAAAGCAGAACAGACATGGCTACCGCCAATATCGACTCCAATGGCAAAAACTTTGTTTAAATGTTTGAACATTTCAAGGGACATAAAACCAGGATTTAGTATTACGCTTAATTTATAATGAAAATCTTATATTTTGATATCGATGGAATAAGTGAATTTATCGGCCCTGTAGAAACCTATGTTGTATTCCACGGGCCGTTCGCCCAAAGCATAAACAAATCGCTCCCGAATCAGGACGGCTTCACCGGTCTTCATCTGCAATCGCTTGGCAGTTATGGCCGTCACATTGCGCGCTTTGATCCTTTCATTGGATGCATTGACAGTGACCCCGAATTTGTTGTAAAGCAAATCGTACAGAGGTTGCGAAAAATCCTCCTGCTCGGTGATGCCGATGCGGGGATGGAAATAACTCTCGAAATAGACAAAGGGTACTTCCCCATCGCCACGCAGGCGCGACAGGCAAAGAATGCGTGTACCTACAGGAATATCAAAAAACCGGGCAATTTTCTCCTCAGCCTGCACCCACGTTGCTTTGATTTCATAATTGATGAATGCCACCCCTTGCCCGTTCATCTCCTGGGTGAAGGAGTGCCAACTGTCGAGCCTTGTGGTGACGGTTTTGCTGGCCACTTTGGTGCCTACGCCTTTTTTGCGGGTCAACAATCCCTCATACTCCAGCTTGTTGGTGGCTTGGCGCAATGTATTGCGTGAAATCCCCAATCGGTTGGCCAGCTCAACCTCCCCTGGCAAAAGGCCGCCATTTTGGTATTCGGGGAGCTCAACCATCTTGCGCAACAACTCTTCAACCTGGGCGTGCAGGGGAATGGGACTATTATGATCTATCGAAAAAGTCATTTGTTTAAATGTTTGAACAAAGCTATGGTTATTTTTTATTTTTTCAAAAACAACAATGAATTTTTCTTAAAAATTAAGTTGAAATACAAATGCCTTATCCTAATTTTCTGGCAGGCACGCCCCCCACGATGGTGTAGGGCTCCACATCGGCATTCACCACCGAACCGGCGGCTACAATGCTGTAAGCGCCAATTTTCACGCCAGGTAAAATGGTGCAGTTCATTCCGATAAAAGCGCCCTCACCCACCACCACAGAACCGACCGTTTCGATACCAGCAATATTTTTCTTGGAAAGGTCGTGGGTCAAGATAATCGACATGGCACACACGATGGTGTCGCGGCCAATGGTGATCAGCTCGGGACGACGGTTGTCGAGCAACACCATATAACCGATTTCCACCCCTGCCCCCACCTTGACGCCACGCCAGCGGTGGAACGCGGCACGCCACCCTTTGACGGGACAAAACCAGGCCGGCAATAGCCAAAGATTACGGAATGCCCGCACCAGCCTACCACGGGTGGGAAGTTCACCGTATCGATAATTTGTTTTTTTCATAAAGTACTGGGATCAATATCATCCTTCTAAACTAATAAAATTCGACCACACATTTGATCAATCCTTGCCAAATTAACACCACAAGGTTAAATTTGAAGGTATCAGCTGTCAAAAAATTTTACAGCCGTTTGTCAATATATTTTACAAATCAGCACCACACACAAAACCAACAACACTACAGATCAATCAATTACAACAATGGCACATTGTTTGAAAACATAAGGAAAAACAACACTCATAGCCAGTAAAAAAAATGACAATACATACCTATGTAACAACAACATTCCGAAACCTGAAATCGAAAAAAGGGGTCAACCTAACCAACGTACTAGGCTTGGCCATTGGCATGTCGGCAGCACTGTTGATATTGAGCTACGTAGCGTTTGAGTATAGCTTCGACTCCATGCACCACTTAAAGGAGAGGCTTTTCAGAGTGGAAGCCCGGTTTTATGAAAATGGGACATTAACCGATGATTGGGCCACCAGCTCCTTTGGCTATGCCACGGCAATGAAACAAGACATCAAGGGCATTGAGGCCTTCACCAGAGTGGCTTCGCGCTTTGCACCGGAACAAATTGTAAAATACGGAGAACAAATATCAAGGGAGAATGGCATCGCCTACGCCGATGGAAATTTCTTCAAACTATTCGATTTCCCCCTATCCAAAGGGGATCGGGAAACATGCCTGGCTTCCCCAAACCAAGTGGTCATCACCGAACTTATGGCCAAGAAATATTTCAAAAACGAAGACCCCATAGGGAAAATATTGGTATTCAGGAGCAATGGCCCGGAAGTGGCCTGTGAGGTATCTGGAGTTATGGAAGAGATGCCGGCCAATTCCCATATACGCTACAACATGCTGATTTCGTACACCACGCTACCCAATTGGGCAATTGACTATTGGTACAAACACGAAGTTTACACCTATGTATTGCTGGAATCAAAGGAGCTAAAAAATCAGGTTGAAGCAGCCTTCCCCGCCATGGCCGAGAAATATAAAACAGAGGAGGCTCTGAGGAGTAAGGAGTGGGCCATCCAGCTGGTGAATTTGAAGGAGATCCATCTAACGCCGCAAAAAGCCTACGAGATGGAGACGAAAGGAAACCGGGCAGCCATGCTTATCCTCATTGTGGGTGCCATCCTCATTCTATGCATAGCCTGGATCAACTACATCAACATGGCTGTTGCCCGTTCCCTGGAGCGGGCCAAAGAGATTGCTGTCCGTAAAGTGGCCGGCGCCAACCACCAGCAAATATTGCTACAATTCCTGACAGAATCCCTCATCATCAACGCCATTGCCATAACCATAGCACTAGTCATGATCAAAATGGCTTTCCCAGCCTTCAGCAATCTAACGGGTAGCCAGCTTGACTTTTCCATATGGTTATCTACGCCTCTGGGAATCATACTCATGCTATTATTCTCTGCCGGCATTCTACTTTCCGGCATCTATCCAGCCTCCATTTTTTCATCGATGCAACCCATAAAGATGCTGAAGGGTAAATTCACCCACTCAAAAAATGCGGCCTCAACAAGGAAAACACTGATCATCATCCAATATGCAGCCTCGTTAACGCTTCTGTGTGCGACACTTGTGATTTACGCCCAACTGAAATATATGAACCAGGCTCCTTTAGGCATCAACAAGGAACAGGTACTCTCGATAAAATTCCCAGCTCATTGCCAGGAACGTGCCATCAAAATAGACGCGATGAGAAAGGAAATTGCCAATCTCCCGCAGGTTAAGCAAGTCACGGTATCGGGCGCCATACCGGGAACCGAGATTGCAGATTTCCTCTCCATCCAGAGGGAAGGCGACATGAGCAACCAGACAAAACTATTGGAGATGCTGATTTGCGACGAGCATTACAAAGAGGCCTATGAACTAGACTTAGTGGCCGGGCGGTTCTTTTCAGAAGAGTATGGCAATGAAAAGGACAAATTGCTCATCAACGAATCGGCTGTTGCGACCTTGGGATTCCATTCGCCAGAAGATGCCCTCCATAAGAATTTGTTGGTGGAAACAGTTGCCACACCAATGCAGATCATTGGCGTGCTCAAAGACTATCACCAGCAATCGCTCACCAAAAACTACACCCCGTTCATGTTGGCATTGCACGACAACCTGCAATGGATGACACAACGGTTCATTTCGGTAAAAACAGTAGCTTGCAACCAGCAAGAGCTGACAAACGAAATTGGAGCAATCTGGAACCGGTACTTTCCAGAATCGAGCTACGATTATTTCTTTCTAGATCAGTTTTACGACCATCAATACCAACAGCAGGAGGTATTTGGAAAGATCGTGGCCCTATTTGCCCTATTGGCCATCTTCATCTCCTGCATGGGTCTAGGCATTCTGGTGATGTATTCCTGCACAACACGCACCCGGGAGATGGGGATCAGGAAGGTTTTAGGCGCATCCAACCAGAGGCTCTTTTACGAATTAGGTAAAGAATTTTTCTTCTTGATAGGGATTGCCATAGTCATCGCGTTGCCGATCTCCTATTGGATGATGGAACGTTGGTTGAGTCATTTCCCATTCCGCACCTCAATCCAACCATGGTTCTTCTTGGTGCCCACACTGATGATCACAATAATATCGCTACTGACCATTGTTTGGCAAACTGCAAAAACAATCATCACCAAACCGGCCATTTCGATACGATACGAATGAAACACTCGAAACGAACGCCTCCATTTGTTAATTTTAAACAAAATGATAAAATGGAGAATAAAAAGCTGCACTAATAACCAACTAGTTCCATACTTAAAAACCATTCAAATACCGTTTTTGTGAAAATATTTTCAACAAATACGGTATTTTTTTCTAATATTTGCTTAGAAATATCAAGTTATGAATTAAGCTCATTATGAGCGCAAAATGATTACCGACCATGAAGAACAAAAAAAGCACCCTATTCTGTTTAGTGCTATCGGTGATA
>JAGPIS010000213.1 GCA_018054835.1 Breznakibacter sp.
CCTCATGGTAGGCGATGGCTTTGCGTTCGTCCTTGGAAATAATCTTATTTTTCTTTTCCAATCCACCCACAATTCGGTCAACGGCATCGAGGAAATCTTCCTTCTCAACTATTTTCTTCCCTTTACGAGCGGCAATCAAGGCAGCCTCATTACACACATTGGCAATATCGGCACCAGAGAAACCGGGAGTTTGTTTGGCTAAGAATTCGCTCTCCACATCCTGCGACAGTTTCAACGGGCGCAAATGCACCAGGAAAATAGCTTTACGTTCCTTGTAATCGGGCAGCTCCACAGCAATCTGGCGGTCGAAACGGCCGGCACGCATCAGCGCACGATCCAAGATATCGGCACGGTTGGTGGCTGCCAGAATAATAACACCACTATTGGTGGCAAAACCATCCATCTCAGTCAGCAACTGGTTCAAAGTATTCTCGCGCTCATCGTTGGAGCTGAATCCGGCACCTTTGCCACGGGCGCGCCCAATGGCATCAATTTCATCGATGAAGATGATGCTGGGTGACTTCTCTTTTGCCTTTTTAAACAGGTCGCGCACGCGGCTGGCACCAACCCCAACAAACATCTCCACAAAATCGGAACCCGACATGGAGAAGAAGGGTACATTGGCTTCACCCGCCACGGCTTTTGCCAGAAGGGTTTTACCGGTACCCGGAGGGCCAACCAGCAGGGCGCCTTTGGGAATTTTACCACCCAATTCGGTATATTTTTCAGGACGTTTCAAAAACTCCACAATCTCTTCGAGCTCCTGTTTGGCGCCATCCAAACCAGCCACATCTTTAAATGTGGTATTAACGCTAGATTCTTTATCGAACATTTTAGCACGTGACTTGCCCACATTGAATATGCCGCCTGGGCCTCCACCCGACTGGGAATTCATCTTGCGGAAAAGGAACACATAGAGGCCAATGATTAACAGGAAAGGCCACATGAAGGTGAAGAAGTTGCCGAACAGGTCGCTGCGCTGTTCATAAACAACAGGAATCTCAACACCTTTGGCTATTTCCACCTTTTTACGTGCCTCCTCAAAGCTGTCGATGGAGGGTATGTCCACGATAAAGTGGGGACCTGTTTTGGCAATGGTACCATCGCCTTTGATCAGATCCTTGTAATTATCGATCGAATCGGCCTTCAACGTGACTTCAGCTTTCAGCTCATTGCGCACCACAACAATTTTTTCAACAGCCGAACTGCCCAGCAACTGCCGTTCGAAACGGCCGTAAGATAGATTCTGGGGTCCCTGCCCCATATTCAATGTGCTAAGAATAATTAGTGCAATGGCCACCAAGCCATAAACCCAATAAGGATTGAATTTAGGCAATTTGGGACGCTCCTTATCATTTCCCGGATTATTTTGTTTCTCTTCAATCATCAGAACAAACTCCTTTAAGTTTAAAAAATATTATCAATTACTTTTCGTTTAGCGTCACTCCAGAGCTCCTCGAGCCCATAATATTCGCGTACGGGGCGTTGAAAGACATGCACAATCACATCAACATAATCCAACACGATCCACTGAGCATTGTTATATCCTTCAACATGAAAAGCTTTCTCGCCGGTTTGCTGCCTCACCGTCTCTTCCACCGAATCGGCAATCGAATCAACATGCGTTGAACTGTTCCCGTCGCAGATCACGAAATAGTCGCAAATGGCATATTCCACTTCCCTCAAATCAAGAATGACAATATTTGTGCCTTTCTTTTCCTGAATCCCCTCCACCACCGAATTTACCAATCCAATCGAAGAATATCCATCCATATAATTACTCAAAATTCAAATTTAACAACAATAAAATCCACATTGCTTTCCTGCCAAATATATAACTTTTATACTGAATTATGCATTCCCAAAGGCTCAACCGCCATTAAAAAAAATCATTTATCCTGCACCAAAGTTGAAATGCAAAAACCCTGACAAAAGTTGAACATCTAATAAAAACCCACTATGTTTGTTGACAAAACGCTAAACCACGAACTGTCAATATGTCAGAAACATCCCGTCCAACACACCGCTTTTATGAAGAGCTGCCCTCTACCAACTCTGAATTGCGCAGTTTGATCTTCACCCAAAACCTGCCACCCCTCAGTGTGGTGCAAGCAGGTTTTCAAACAGCCGGACGCGGCCAGGAAGGCAACCGTTGGGAGAGTGCCAGGGGCGAGAATCTGCTCTTCAGCATTCTGATAAAACCGAAAGAATTGCTGGCTCTCCATCAGTTTTACCTCTCGAAAGCCATCTCAGTAGCCCTTGTGGAATCACTAAACAGCATCACCCCCGGATTCAAAGTGAAATGGCCCAACGACATCTACCATGGCGACAAAAAGGTGGCGGGCATCTTGATTGAGAACAACCTAAACCGAGAGTACATTGATTTTTCAATTGTGGGGATCGGTATAAACATCAACCAAACCCAATTTGTTTCGAATGCCCCCAACCCCATCTCATTGAAACAGATCACCAACACCGACCACCCGCTCAGCGAAATACTGGCTAAAGTGACAGATGCCATTGGACATTGGATTGAAAAGCTAGACAACAACAAGAGATCCGAAATAGATGATGCCTACAACCGGCAACTCTACCGGCAAGCAGGTTTACATCGGTTTAGCGACAAAAACGGCATTTTCGAGGCGGCCTTGGAAAGGATTGAACCGGAAGGTTATCTGGTTTTGAGGGACACCCAAAACCAGATAAGATCGTATGCCTTTAAAGAAGTGAATTATATTATCAGTTGAATTTATGGCCGGCGATGGCATCGGCCAGCATATCCAAAAACTTTTGAATGGGCTGGCTGGCCACCATCTTCATCATGGGATTCATATCGGCTTTGATGGTAAGCTTGATGCGGGAATCACTCCCGCCAACCTCTTTGATTTGAACCCACAGGTAAAAATTAAAAGGCGTCTTACCGTCGGCGGTATATTTTATGGTCGTAAAGGGCTCTCGATCAATAATACGCAACCCAACCTCGCCTACGCCCTCCACTTTGAACCGGCAGGTGTCGGTGGTTGACTCCCAATCTTTAACCTTTTGGTTTTGAATGACGTCGGAAAAATTATTGAAGTCGCAAAGCAAATTATATATCGATTCGGGAGCGTATGACACCGATTTGACAGAACTTTCAAAAGTTGTATTCATGTGTTTATATTTAGATTTTCATAGGCCACATGGAACTCGTCCAACAACCATTTTCCAGTATGAACAACGTTTGCCCATGGCTCGTTTCATCCAAATA
>JAGPIS010000052.1 GCA_018054835.1 Breznakibacter sp.
ACCACCGAGGTCTCCCTGGGGGTGATCAAGTTTAAGATGGGCAGCGTGTTGCTTTTCTTTTCCATCATTTATATCTCCGTCCTTGTTTCGGGGATGATACGTTCCATCCTTGAGGATGATGTGCTCAACAATGTTTCCCTGGCGAAAGGCGTGCCAAGGATGATTTCGGTGGTCATCCGCTTCAGTCTGATCAGCCTGGGGGTTCTTTTGGCCGTGAGTGCGGTGGGGATGCCCCTCAGCCAGCTCACCATCCTTTTCAGTGCATTCAGCGTGGGTATTGGCTTTGGTTTGCAAAACATAGTCAACAATTTCGTGTCGGGAGTGATCCTTTTGTTCGAGCGTCCCATTCAGATAGGCGATGCCGTTGAGATTGGCAATCTGGTGGGTACCATCAAATCGATGGGGATTCGTTCCAGCAAGGTTCGCACCTACGATGGCGCCGAGGTGATTGTGCCCAATGCCAACTTGATATCCAATGAGTTGATCAACTGGACCTTGTCCGACAAGCGACGGCGCATCGAGATCATCTCGGGGGTGGCTTACGGGTCGGATGTTTATCAAACGCAAAAGATCCTGCTCGAAATCCTGCAGTCACACCCCGATATACTAAAGAATCCGCAACCGATGGTTCTGTTCAACGAGCTGGGAGAAAGTTCCCTTGATTTCAGGTTGCTTTTCTGGACCGATGATTTTGATAATTGGATTATCATAAAAAGTGAAGTCACCTTCAAGATTTACGACGCCCTGACTGCTGCCGGCATAGAAATACCATTCCCCCAGCGCGATTTGCATATCAGGACATTGCCTGGTGGTCAGTAATCATTCATTACTGACCACTGACCACTGTTTATTTGCTTTTTATGCCGATCACATTGGGCAGTTTCCAAAATTGATGATTGTCGTCGTTGGGATAAGTACGGAAAACATAGCTTCCCATTTTGGCAATGCATTGGTCGCCATTGTTGATATAAAAGCTTGTTTCTGGGCCACCCTCCAAATAAATGGTGGTACGGAGGTCGAAGGGAAGCTGTTTGATAAACCCAATCATAGCCTGATGGGTATAAGGGGAACGGCAAAAGATGAAATAGATGGAACCTGCTGGATCGATGGCTGCAAGTAGCATGGAGCAACTCTGCCGTGGATTTTTATCCCAAGCGAGTGGCGTGCCATCGCAAGTGAGCATGCGCATGCCCTGGCAAAATGAATTATACTGGGGTTGCAGGCAATCCCAATCCTCGCAGGTGAGGTCTGCAATAATGAAGTTTTTAGTTGTATTTGTAACCGGATTGAAGGCCATCATGGCATTGCCCGATTTATTAAAAAAAGGATTGTTGGAATGGCCATAATTTCGCATGAAATAACGTCCTTTCAGTTTTTGCGTCAAATCATACATGCCGGCATTTACTATCACCTGCATGCCGAACTCCTCGGCCCATTCGGGTGCGGTACGGGTGATAGACTGATGTTCCGACGCACACAGCAATTCGAAATTGCAGCTGTCCGGATCAATCTTCAATATGGAAAGCTTGGAATCGTTCAAAAACGATTTTTCAGGGGCATCCACTTCGGCATAGGTGATCCCAGCCGAAATAGATGTCCATGAAATTGTTGTTTGTGCTTTGGCAACTGCCGTCATCAGCACGGTGGATGCAACGGCAACAAGTAATTTTAAGCCTTTCATGTCAAGATTCATGATGCCAGTCGAATCGTCGCGCTTTGAATGGGAAAAGGTCGAAAAGCTCACCTGAGTAATAGAATTCATAGGCAACAGCGCCAAAAGTATATCTTTTGTTGTAGATGTTGATGCCAGAGCCGCCCACCACTGGGTTGGCCTTAGGGTTGGATACCTCAAACCCGATGTTGAAAAGGGTGGCTAGGATCTCGGGACGGTTGTCAATGGGGAAACCTGCGCGTTCCCACTGCACTTTCATCTGTTTGACGTTCAGTGCCGCGTAAAGGTACGAATAGTAATGATTTTTATAGGAAGTTAGGCGGGAGACCCGTTCCTCCTCTTTATTGTTGGTTTTGAAGTCCAGCAAATGTTCGTATTCTTTGCCGAGATAGAATACCGATGAAGTGTCTTTCAGTTGGCGTTCGATGCGTTGCGCCGTGGGAACCTTGATGCCGGTGACGCCCAGGGAGAATTGGGTCTCCACAGATAAAATCTTCAGTGGGCCGATCCATTTTTTATACGCTTCCCGGTTGGAGTTGAACAAGCGGATCTGTTCGCCAACCAAAACCGCCACAATCATTCGGGGCTCCACTCCGGTCACCAAGGCAGCCGAATCGATCAAATGTTTATCCTTGGCAACGGCCAATTTGAAATCCTGCCATTCCGAAATGTTCATCCAGTCAAAAATGCTACCTTTTTGCGTGTCTACGTTGCTTAACGTGTTTATTTCATTTATGTATGATTCATTGCCCTTTAAGTGCAGGGTTGCCGCTTCTACCATGCGCAAACACTCCGTAACGTTTTTGCTCCCGTTGTAGGCGTTCATGATGTAATAGGCATTTTCAGGATAATACTTGCTCAGGGCAAAAATATTCTGAAACAACAACGCTTCCTGAGTGTCTATTGAGGCGCTGTCGTTTTGCGTTGTATTCCCATATTTGTTGCTGATCTCCTGAAAATAGCGGTCGTTGTAGTCGGCTAATCCCGGATCGTTGGTGAGTCGCAGCTGTACCGCCAGGTAAGCACCGGTTAGGGAGAAACCAATAAGTGCAAAAATGCAGACGATGCTGTAGATGGCAATTTTAATGAATTTACCTGATGTCTTTTTCTTCATTGCTATAAATGACTGTTTTGTGGCGCAAATCTATTAAAAAGTATCATCGCTTATTCGTTTATAACAAAATTTAGGTTTTCGGCTGATGTTGTCTTTAAATGTTTTATTTTCAGCCAGTTTTATTTTCAGGGACGTTGTTTTCTGAAAAAAACAGAATATATAATTTATGAACTCATTTTGATTATTACTTTTGCGCGTGAAAAACATCAATTTTTTCATTTACTATGATTAAGTCAGGATTTCGTCTTTTATTTTTATTTGCGCTCTCTACAACGGCTGTTTTTTCCCAGGATGTTGCCAACGATTCCATTAGTGGTTCCGATTTAGGTAATTATGAAGATGCCTTATTGGTGTCTGATTTCGAACAGGTAGATTCATTATATAAAAACATCTGGAATAGCACTCAAATAAAATACGGAGTCAACCTAGTTTCCAAGAGCGATACCATTACCATTGGTTTGAATGGCAAAGATCAATATTACCATCCTTGTGCCGGTAAAGTGATTTCCAAATTCGGCCGCCGTGGCCGCCGCCAACATACCGGTACCGATATTAAGCTGCACCATGGCGACAGTGTGCGGTGCATATTCGATGGACGAGTGCGGATAGCCAAGCGTTTTAGTGGTTATGGAAATATGGTGGTGGTGCGGCACAATAATGGGCTGGAAACGCTTTATGCCCACCTTTCATCGATAAAAGTAGCGATTAACGATACAATTAGAGCCGGTAATTTGATAGGTTTGGGCGGACGCACAGGCCGAGCTACCACCGAGCACCTCCATTTTGAAACACGGTTGTTTGGTGAACCGTTTGATTCTTCAATTTATATCGATTTTGAAAAAGGAGAGTTGAAATCCGACTCCATTTTTTATAACAACCATCGCTTTGCCACAAATTTGGCCGATCTCAGGAAAAAGCCACAAATGAAGTCATCGGCTCCAGCTTCGGCGGCAGGGGAATCTACTATTCATGTGGTTCGGTCGGGTGATTCGTTGTGGCGAATTGCCCGAAAATATGGTACCTCCATCACCAAAATATGTGAAGACAATAAGCTCAGAGCCGATCAGGTTCTAAAAATTGGATCTCAAATCCAAATTCTATTATAAGAGATTAAGAACGCATTTGTGGTGTTATTGTTTTAAATGAGCGGGTTGGGTGTTGGGTTGATATTTAGAATATATAAACTATTTGTTCGAAAAGACTTATTTCCAGTAGGTTCGAAGTGTTTGGTGCGTTTTTTGTTTCTTTACGCTTGATTATTGATCTCCCCGTCCAGAGGAGCTGTGTGTTGGCATTTTTTCTGATGGATATGTTGATTGGTGGTTTTTGGGCAGTGTATTAAAAGAAAAACACAAACAAATGAAACAAATTCTTGACTATCTTCTTTCACCGATTTTCCATCTCTACTTTATTGTTGTATTGTTGGTTTTTCATCCCATTCAAGTTTTAGCGTTTAAGCTGGGGGGGGATCGACTTCGAAAACGGACGGTTATAGTTTTAAATTGGTTCTTTGTCAAAGGTTTTTGGATTTTGGGTTGCCGAGTTCGTTTTTGCGGATTTGAAAAACTGCCTGCTGGACGCCCCTTGATCATCGTGGCCAACCACCAGAGTTTATATGATATTCCTGCAGTAGCTCTTGGTTTTCGTAAATTCTTTCCCCGTTTTATATCCAAGATTGAACTTTCGCGCAATATTCCCACCATTTCGTATGACTTGCGCAAGAGCGGTTCGGCATTGATCGACCGCGAAAATGGGGCTCAGTCGGTTAAGGAAATTTTCAGGTTGGGACGTTTGATTGAAAAAGAGCGTTTTGCCGCCTGCATCTTTCCCGAAGGAACCCGTAGTGAGGATGGCCAGGTGCGTGATTTTTTACCGGCCGGTATTTTGACGCTGATGCGGGCTGCCCCTTCGGCTTTGGTAGTGCCTTTTGCGATTGACGGGCACGACCGTCTGCAAAAAAAAGGAATGTTTCCTTTGTCGGTTGGGACAAAAATTACCTATACAGTCTTAGATGTTATTGATCCCAAACAGCACAAGCCCGAAGAGGTGGTGGCGATGACCGAACAAGCCATTAAGAAAGCACTTCATCAGTTGTAAAATACAACCGGCCAGTCATTCTGAATATTCAGGTTCGACTGGCCGGTTTTTTGTTATTTGATCTCTTTTTCTATCCATTTGCTCCTATCAGGAGCGGCAGGTGGGGTGATTTTTTTAACCGGGTTGGATTCGAGTTCTTTTAACAACTCTTGCACCGCCCGTTCAATGCAAGGATCTTCGCCTTTGGCCAATTTTTCGGGGCGGTCCACCACTTCGATGTCGGGCGAAACACCTATGCCTTCGATGATCCATTCACCTTGGTCGTTGTAAATGCCAAAGCGGGGCACCGAAATGTAGCCGCCATCTACCAGACTCGCATTTCCACTGATGCCCACCAATCCGCCCCATGTGCGGGTGCCTATCAACTTGCCTTGGCCGGTTTTCCTGAAGAAATAGGGTAGGGCATCTCCACCCGAAGAGGAGTAGCCATTGATCAGCATGGCCTTGGGACCATTGTGTGCCACATCGGGCGAAGTCATGGGTTGCAACCCGTTGCGGTGCCAGTAGGCCAGCGTTCGGCGTTGCAGAAGGTTGATCATGCGGTGGGGGATGAAACCTCCGCCATTGTAGCGGTCGTCGATGATCAGGGCCTCCTTGTCGTGGTAGGCATAGATGCCACGGTAGAGCTCGCGGTTGCCTTCAATAGCCGTGTTGGGCAGGTAGATGTAGCCAATGCGCCCACCAGATAGTTTTTCCACCATGGCACGCCGTTCGTTGACCCAGGTCAGATGCATCAGATCCAGTTCGCTATCAATGGGTTTGATGGTGTAGCTCCGTGATGCCGATAATGAGGCAGATGAGCTAACGGTAATTTCAACAGCCACATCGGCCAGGTTTTCCAGGAATTGGTATGGATTCTCCTTTGTGGTGATCTCTTTTCCGTTGATGCTGAGCAGGTAATCACCTTCTTTTACATCGATGCCCGGTTCGGTAAGGGGTGAGCGTCTTTCGGGGTTCCAATTTTCGCCCGGGTAGATTTTTGCCAAGCGGTAGCGCCCTGTCGCGGCATCTGGTTTCAGTTGAGCTCCCAGCAAGCCGGTGTTGACTCTTTTCACTCGCTTGATGTCGCCCCAATCCACATAGGCATGGCCGGTGTTCGATTCTGAAACAATTTCATTGAGGATGTAATCCAGGTCGAAGCGGCTTGGAACATGGGGGAGCAACTCGGCATACTGCTGTTTGATGGCTTGCCAGTCCACATTGTGGAGGTTATCCACGTAAAAATAGTCGCGGAAGATGCGCCAGGCATCGGTATAGATCTGGTTCCACTCTTCGCGCGGCTCTATTTTCATTTCCAATTTCTCTAGGTTGAGTTTTCCTGCTCCTGCTTTCTGACCAAGGGAAACTTTGGCAATGGCGAAATCCTTGCCTGTTTTGTAGAGGAAAGTCTTGCCATCGGCCGAAGGTTGCGCTGCAGAAACGCCTTCCATGATCTCCTCTGTCTTTTCATCGGCCAGGTTATACCGCATCAGTTTGCCTTGGGCGGAGTACATCAAGCCACCATCTGCCATTCCGGCCAAGGAATAATCTCCCGAAGGGAGCGGCAATACCATCACCCGGTTGTCGATTCCGTCAAAATCGATGGATACTTTTACTTGAGCGGTTTCTTTGGCTGACTCTTCCTTCTTTTTGTTTGTTTGTTCTTTTTTTGATGATTCTTCCTTTTTTGCCTCCACAATTGGTTCTACATCGTTTTTATCCTTGATCAGCTTGGTGCCGTCGTTTTTCAGCGCCATGGCATAAATGCGCGAGGCATTGTTGTAGAGATAATCGAACTCGAAGCTCGAAAAAGCCAGGTTGAAGTCGCGGTTGGATACGAAGAATATGAATTTGCCGCAATTGCTGAATACCGGGTCGAAATTGCTGAAGGTGCTGCTGGTCAGTTGGGTGGCTTTATCTGTTGGGATGTTGTAAACCCACACCACATCGTTGCCATTGGACGCCTCCTTGGTGTAGGTGATCCATTGAGAGTCGGGCGAGAAACTGTAGGAGCGTATTTCGCCCATGGTGGCCTGGTCAATGGCACTTTGCTTGCCGGTTTCCACGTCGAGTAGGAACAGGTTCATGGTGCGGTCGCTGTAAACCAGGTAACGGCTGTTGGGCGACCAAATAGTCTCGTATTTCCATGCTTTCGACCCATTGGTCAGCTGCCGTGGTTTGGCGCCTTTTTTGTTTTCAAGCAGATAGACTTCGTACTCACCGGTGGCATCGGAGTGGTAAGCAATGTACTTCCCATTGGGCGACCACGATGGGAATATCTCGCGGATGCCAGGTGTTTGGGTGAGGTTTTCAATCACCCCGTTTTCGGCCGGAACCGAAAAAATATCGCCGCGGGCATCAAAAAGTGCACGTTTTCCTGTTGGCGAGATGGCGGTGCTGTGAATGTCCTCCGTTACATTTTTAAAGTAAGGCAACAGGTTGGGATTGTCGAAATTGATGTTGACCGTTATTTTTTCTGTTTTACCACTGTTGGTGTCCAATCGGTAAAGCAGTCCGCCATTTTCGTAAACCAGCTGGTTGTTGTTGCCCGAAGGCCACATCACATCAAACTCTTTATGGAAAGTGATTTGCTTTTCCTCCTTGGTTTTGGTGTTGTAGCGGTAGATGTTCAGCTTCAGGTCGCGATCCGAAGCATAGAAGATATCATCGCCCACCCAAGTTGGCCACTGGTCGGTGCCTGCAAAGGTAGTCATCTGTTCCGATGTGTTGTTTTTTAGGTCGTAGATCCACAAGTCGGTGGCCCGTCCGCCTTTGTAGCGTTTCCAGGTGCGGAATTCACGATCCACTGGTGTGTAGCACATTTGGTTGCCATTGGGCGACAAAACACCAAAGCCCCCATTGACAATGGGAAGTGGTGTCTCAAAACCACCTTCGAGGCTCACCAAAAAGTACATGCCATTGCGGTCGCCAAAGGGGGTGCGGTTGGCACGGATCAACACCTGCTTGCTGTCGGGTGTCCAGTCGAGCATCACATGGTCGTATCCGCCACGGGGCGGCATCACGCCCACCGAGTTGTACCAGGTGAGTTGGCGTGCCGAACCGCCAGAGGCCGGCATCACCCATATCTGGCGACTGCCGGAATATTCGGCCGAAAAGGCGATCCACAGCCCATCGGGCGAAAGTTTGGGGAACAGCTCCAATCCTTCGTGGGAGGTGAGTTGTTTGGCGTCGCCACCATTGGCATCCACCGTCCATATGTCGCCGGCATACACAAAAACGACCTGCTTCCCGTTGATGTCGGGATAACGCAGCAGGCGGGCGTCGTTCACCGACCAAAGCGTCAGTGTGCAACTCCATAAAGCCATCAAGGCCATTAATCGTTGATACATAATCAATAAGTTTTGGTTGTCTATAAAGATTAAATATAACCATTAATTTTTATTTAAATATATTGTGTCAGGGTTAAGTTTAGAATGAATTATGATTCAGGTGATTGCCTTTGCCGCTTTTTTCGAAATAACTTCTATTTTTGCAAGCTCATGGTTTTGAAAGGGAATAGTTTTTAAAAGGATAGAAGATGTTGATGACCATACAATTGTTGATTGTGCTTTTGGCGCTTTATGTGGGCTCCCGCTATGGGAGCATTGCTTTGGGGATGATCTCGGGCATTGGCCTGGCCATTCTGGTGTTTGGGTTTGGCCTGCAACCCGGTTCGCCCCCCACCGATGTCATTTACATCATCATTGCGGCGGTAACGTGCGCTGGTGTCTTGCAGGCATCGGGCGGTATGGATTTTCTGATTCAGATTGCCGAACGATTCTTGCGCAAACATCCCGATCGGATCACTTTTTACGCGCCTTTCAGTACTTTTTTCTTGACGGTTTTGGTGGGTACCGGGCATGTGGTTTACACCCTGATGCCCATCATTTGCGATATTTCGCTCAAGAAAGGGATTCGCCCCGAGCGGCCATGTGGGGTAGCCTCCATCGCTTCGCAGGTGGGCATCACCTGTTCGCCCATTGCGGCAGCCGTGGTGGCTTTTGTGACCATCACCAATGAGAAGACCGGGTTGGGCATCACCATTCCGCAAATCTTGTTGGTAACACTCCCCGCCAGTATGGTGGGGCTGGCCGTGGCCGCGCTTTTTAGCTACTACCGTGGGCTTGATTTGGATAAGGATCCCAAATTCCAGGCACGCCTGGCCGATCCGGAGATGAAACACTTCATGTACGGCGATTCGGCAACTACCCTCAATACCGAATTGGCGCCCTCGGCGCGCTATTCGGTTTATATTTTTCTGGCTGCTATATCGTCCATCATCCTGTTGGCCTCTTTCCCATCGTTGTTACCCACCTGGGGCGATCCTGCCAAGCCTCTCTCCATGGCTCTGGTGATTCAAATTGTGATGCTGACGGCTGCCGGTTTGATGGTGACCATGTGTAAGGTGGATCCCAAAAAAGTGGTGGCCGGTTCGGTTTGGCAGGCAGGCATGGTGGCTGTGGTGGCTATTTATGGCATTGCGTGGCTGGCCGACACCTATTTTTTGAATTATAAGACGGAAATGATGCTTTCGTTGCGCGACATGGTGGCTGCCTATCCTTGGACCATTGCCTTTGTGCTCTTTGCCGTTTCGGTGCTGATCAACACCCAGGGTGGCGTGGTGTTGGCCATTATGCCGTTGGCTTATGAGCTGGGCATCCCGTTTCCTGTGCTGCTGGGCGTATTTCCCACTGTTTATGGTTATTTCCTGATCCCCAATTATCCTTCCGACATTGCCACCGTCAATTTCGACCGATCGGGAACCACCACCATCGGCAAGTACCTGCTCAATCACAGCTTCCTGATGCCGGGCTTTGTCACCATTTTTACCGCCACTTTGGTGGCCTATTTTATTTCGACCATAATTTATTGATCCAACAATATAAAAACTAAAAGGGCTGCCTGAATTCCAGGCAGCCTCTTTGTTTTTATCGTAATCGATTGATTAGTTGTATGCTTCAATGATTCCGTAGAAATCTTCGGCTTTCAAGGATGCGCCGCCAATCAGACCTCCATCCACATCGGGCTGGGCAAACAGTTCTTTTGCATTGGATGCTTTGCAGCTTCCGCCGTAAAGGATGGATGTGTTGTCGGCAACTGCCTGGCCATATTTGGCTGCCAGGGTTTGACGAATAAAGGCATGGATTTCTTGTGCTTGCTCGCTGGAAGCAGTTTTTCCAGTTCCAATGGCCCATACGGGTTCGTATGCCAACACGATTTTACCAAACGCTTCAGCTGAAAGGTGGAAAAGGGCATTTTCGATCTGGCTTTTCACCACTTCGAAGTGTTTGCCAGCTTCGCGCTCTTCCAATACCTCGCCAATGCAGAAGATGGGGGTCAAGCCGTTGGCCAGGGCCAAATCGGTTTTCTCTTTCAGGAGGGCATCGGTTTCACCATAGTAGCTTCTTCTTTCTGAGTGACCCAATATAACATATTCAGCACCGGTTGATTTGATCATGGCTGCCGAAATTTCGCCGGTGTAGGCACCACTGGCTTTGTCGGCACAGTTTTGAGCTGCAATGCCAACCAGATTTTTGTTGACTGTTTTTACTGCTTCGGTAATATGGATGAATGGAGTGCCCAAAACAACTGTGCACTTGGGTGCATTCTTTTCAAGGATGGCGTTTACGGCTTTTGCCAATTCAATACCTTCGGCAAGGGTATTGTTCATCTTCCAGTTTCCGGCAACAATTTTCTGTCTCATTTTTGTTGAATTAATGTTTATTATTTTTGTTGAGAGTAATGACTAAAATCATGGATGCAAAGATAAGGGTTAAAACCATTAGTTGCATA
>JAGPIS010000053.1 GCA_018054835.1 Breznakibacter sp.
ATTCGGCAAACATCAACTCTGCAAACAGAGGGTCTTTTTTTAGTATCTCGATTAACCGGTTGTTGCAAGACACCTTGCGGTTTTTGGTGTACTGAACGCTGCTAAACCCCATCCGCTCCATAATATCCTCGTTGCTATAACCAAAAGCCACCATGCGCAGTACATCCTGGCAATGGTTAGGCAACTGGTCGAAATGCTTCAACACCAATTGCTTCCTTTGGTTGAAAATCTCGCTATTGGAATCCTCCACTGGGAAATCAACATCGCCAATCTCCACGTGAGAAGGTTGTCGCAACCGCCTCCTGAACTCATTGAACCAAACCCTCTTGGCAATACCGATAAAAAAAGTCTTAAAGGTACACGACAAAACCGGCATCTCGGTTTTGGTATAGATGATCACAATCGTTTCCTCAATAACAAACAAAACATCCTCTTTGCGGCCCCCCTTGGCAAACACCAACCTTTTGACCACCGGCTTCATCATTTGAATGATGGCGCTGATAACACGATCGTTCCGCTCATAAATCCCACACAACAACTCCGAATCAGAATAAGCCGGCTCCACATTCTTCATATAATAAAATATAATATTACAAACTCGAATTTACTTTTCCAAATAAAATGGTTTGGTAAGCGATAAAAATTCAGTTGTATATTGATGTCTATCTGTGTTTTCTATCATCAATTCTTCGAAAACGCCATCTCCTTGATCCGAAAATGTAAAAATAATTATCACTCTTTTATAAGGTTTATCGGCGCGAGGCTTCACCAAAATTGTTTTCCAAGGGCGCAATCCTTGATGGGCAGCTGCATTTACGGCATCCTGATGTTGGAGGTGGGGAAGTATCACAACAAAACTTCCGGTTGGACTCAAAATACGAGCCACCAACTCCAGCAGTTCCATTGTGGTCAACGAATCGGTATGCCGAGCCATCTTCCGCTTATGGCAATCGTTTTTCAAGGAGTCAACAAAATAGGGTGGATTACTGACAATCAGGTCGTACCGATTGGCAGTCGAAAACGACCTCACATCGGCATGAATCAGACTAAGGCGCGAAGACCAAGGCGACTGTTGGAAGTTGAAGTGAGCCTCCTCCCCTGCGTCATGGTCAATCTCCACAGCATCGATGACCGAATTGGCAAACCGTTGCGCCATCATCAAGGCCACCAAGCCGGTGCCCGTGCCCACATCCAATATTTGCCGGTAGTCACCGTCGGGGACACACACGCCGAGCAGAACCCCATCGGTACCCACCTTCATGGCTGCCCGCTCCTGCACCACCTTGAATTGTTTAAATGCGAACCAATTATTTGCCATCAGCACCAAATTTTTCAAAAACCCCCAAACCAAATAATGCAAAATCGTATTTCACCGGATCCTCGGCATCGAGGCCACGCAAGGCGGAAGTGATCTCCTCCACCGCCTTCCAGTCGTTTTGCCGGCGGGCGAGTAATCCCAATGCGCGACCCACTCGCGCGGTATGCACATCCAACGGCAGAAAGAGGTCGCGGGGCGATATTTGGTTCCAAAGGCCAAAATCGACACCACCGGTTGCCGGGCGCACCATCCACCGCAAAAACATATTCAACCGTTTTCCCGACGACCCTTTGGCCACATCCGAAAGGTGCTTCAGCGTGCGCAGGGGCATCCCACCGATCATGTGTTGCCTGAAGTTAGCAATTCCATGCTGCAAGGAACCATCCGGACCGGCAGGGATAAACAACCTTTCCATTCCACCATCTAGGTATATGGGGCGCAAGGCCTTAATGAACGCCACCACGTCAACCCCTTGAAACGTGCGGTAGTAAAACTTTTGGAGGGACCCAATCTCCCGGTTGGAGGCCGTCATAACAAATTGATGGGGTGCATAATCCAGCATCTGCATCAATGTCTTGGCACTTTTCAGAATGGCAGACCGGTTGCCCCACGAGATGGTGGCTGTAAGGAAGCCTGCCACCTCAATGTCCTCACGAAGCGAAAACTGATGTGGGATGCTTACAGGATCACTGTCGATAAATGCCGAGGTTTGATACTGAAGAACTTTCTCATTCAAAAAATCGGAGAGCTCTTGAGCATCCAAGAAATCATTGCCCATCAATCAACCCATCTTTAATATGGATCACCCTATCGCACATACCGGCCAGATGGTAGTCGTGCGTGACAATGATAAAGGTTTGACCGAACTCTTCGCGCAGCGAGAAGAAAAGCTTCTGCAGCTCCTCCTGGTTGTGCGAGTCTAGGTTCCCAGACGGCTCATCGGCAAAAACCACCGATGGGTTGTTGACCAGCGCCCTGGCAATGGCCACCCTTTGTTTTTCGCCCCCGCTCAATTCGGCGGGCTTATGCTGAAAGCGGTGATCGAGGTTTAAAAAAGACATCAACCGATGTGCTTGCCCCTCGGCCTCTTTGGCCGCTGTGCCCCTTATCAAGGCGGGCAGCATCACATTTTCGATGGCCGTGAACTCAGGCAACAACTGGTGGAACTGGAATACAAAACCAATCTGCTGGTTGCGGAACCTGGCCAATTGCTTATCGTTGTGCTGATTGATATCAATGCCATCGATAAATACCTGTCCGGAGGTTGGCCTATCGAGGGAACTGAGAATCTGCAACAAAGTTGTTTTGCCGGCACCGCTGGCGCCCACAATCGAAACCACCTCACCCTTGGCGATTTCCAGGTTGATGCCCTTCAGCACCTCCAAGGAGCCGAATGATTTGCGTATATCTATAGCTCGTACCATACTCAAAAAAGAAACAACACATAAACAATATAAACACCCATCAGGACGGCACCCTTCCACCGGCCAATCACTGCCTTACCCAAAGGCAAGATAAACAGCAGCAACAAAAGGGAGATGGCCATAAGCCACAAATAATCACCCCTAAGCACCATAGAATCAACCCCGATGGGCTTAACAACAGCTGTAATACCAAGAATGGACAAGATATTAAAAATATTACTGCCAATAATATTCCCGATGGATATTTCGTTCTCGCGCTTGAAAGATGCAATGATGGAGGTGGCCAATTCGGGGATACTGGTACCAAAAGCCACCACGGTCAACCCAATTACGCGATTGCTGACACCCATGCTGGAGGCAATATTTGAAGCTCCCGACACCAGCCATTCGGCACCAAAGTAAAGTCCTCCCATGGAAGCCACTAAAAGGAGGCCAGCTTGCCACAGTTTCATTCCCGCCTGAACCGCCAAGTCGGAAGCGACATGTTTCTTACGGTTGAAGGAGATTAGCACCCACAGGTAGGCGATCATGAAAACAAGCAGCACAACCCCATCCACAAGCGATAGGACGCCATCGATACTGAAAACATACAGCAGGACGGTGGCCAAGAACATGACGCACCAACTCTTCCAAATATCTTTTTGCTTGACCGCCAACGGCAGTATGAGCGCCACAAAGCCTGTAATCAGAGCGATATTGGCAATATTGGATCCAACCACATTTCCCAATGCCATATCGGCATTACCGGCCAAGGCAGCCTTGAGACTCACCACCAGCTCGGGAGCCGAAGTGCCAAAAGCAACAACCGTGATGCCAATCACCAAGTTGGAAAGTTTGAGCGTGCGGGCGATCACCACACTGCTACCCACCAAATAGTGGCCACTGCCAAAAAGCATGACAAAACCAGCCACTACTAAAAAGATATCCATCATTCTGCTTGTTTTTTAATATCATGAGAAGGCGCTTCCCCTTCGTGGTTGGCAATGTCGGGTTTCGATGCCACAGCTGGGCCGCTATTGCAGGATTGATCCCCATTGACAAGATCATCGGCTTTACTGGCCAAGTTGTTCTTCAGCTCATCCACCTCAGTCTGGAAGGATTGGGCCGCATTTGACAAGTCGTTGCGCACATCGGCCGTGGAGCGGCTGAGTTCATTTTGAATCTCATCCTTGGCCTTTTGAAACTCGCGCATACCTTTACCTAGGGTGCGAGCCAAATCGGGCAGTTTTTTGGAGCCAAAAAGAAGCAGCATCACCAGGAATATGACAATTATTTCACCACCAGACATACGGAATAGTTTTGATTTGGTTCAAAGATAAGGATATATCGCAGTAAAATAAAAAACCCCGCAGAAGTTCTGCGGGGTTTCATCATATCATATTGGAATTATTTATTCAAAGCAGCAGCTTTTCGCTCCTTGCGCATCATCACATCGAATGCAAGCGGTGTGGCAACAAACAATGAGGAGTAGGTTCCCACCACAATACCGATGATCATGGCAAATACGAATCCGCGGATCACTTCACCACCGAATACAAAGATAATAAGCAATGTCAACAGCGTAGTGAATGAAGTATTCAAAGTACGACCAAGAGTAGAGTTCAACGCACTATTGAATGTAGTGGTTTTTTCTTGTTTGGGATGCCCCAAAAGATACTCACGAATACGGTCGAAGATGATCACGGTATCATTGATTGAGTAACCGATAACGGTGAGGATGGCCGCGATAAATGCCTGGTCAATCTCCATGGAGAAAGGCATCACCGAATAGAACAGGGAGTAACAACCCAACACGAAGATCACGTCGTGGATAAGCGCTAACACACTGCTAAGACCATATTCCACCTTGCGGAAACGGATAAAGATATAGAGGAACATCACGATAAATGAGAAGAAGATGGCATATACAGCCTTTTCCTTGATATCGGAAGCGATGGTAGGACCCACTTTTTGCGAGCTCATCCTGTAATCGCTCAGGAACTCCTCTTTATCCACATCGGCTTTGATAAATGGTTTCAAGCCGTTGTAAAGTTTCTCTTCAGTGATAAATTGAGCCTGTTCGTTGCTCTCTTCCACCATAAAGTTGGTGGCGATGCGCACTTGGTTGTTTTGTCCAAAAGTTTTCACTTCCACGGTAGCACCATTCAACTCCTTCAGAAGAGCCTGTTGAACTTCAACGGAAGAAACGGGTTGGTCGAAACGAACCACAAACAACTGTCCTCCTGTAAAGTCGATACCTTGTTTCAGACCACGTGTAGCAAGCGATCCCAAACAGATAACCATCAACACAGAGGAGAAAATATAGGCGTATTTCCGTTTTTCAAGAAACTTGATGTGCACATTTTGCATGAAGTTCTTGGTCAAACTGGTGGTGAACTCAATTTTTTGTTTGCGTTGCAACATCCATTCGATGATCAAACGGCTGATGAAAATGGCGGCAAACAAAGAGCAAAGGATACCAATCATCAAAGTAGTGGCAAAACCTTTGATAGGGCCAGTACCGAAGAAGAATAGGATAACTGCAGTCAACAGGGTGGTGATATTTCCATCGAGGATGGCCGACAAGGCATTGGAATAACCATCGGCCACTGCCATACTGACTGATTTGCCCACGCGTAGTTCTTCTTTAATCCGTTCATAGATGATCACGTTGGCATCCACGGCCATACCGATGGTCAACACGATACCGGCAATACCAGGCAGGGTCAACACAGCACCGAAGGAGGCCAGCACACCCATGATAAAGAACAAGTTGGCCAAAAGTGCGAAATCGGCAATCAAACCAACCTTGGCGCCATAGAAGAACACCATGAAGAGAAACACAGCCAGCAAAGCCCAAAGGAATGAGCTGAAACCACTGTCGATGGCTTCCTGACCCAATGAAGGACCTACAACGGTATCTTCAACAATGCGTGCAGGGGCAGGCAATTTACCCGACTTGAGGATATTAGCCAAATCCTGCGCCTCTTCAGGGGTGAAGTTGCCGGTGATTTGGCTGCTTCCGCCAGAAATTTCACTTTGTACGGTTGGGAAGCTGTAAACAAAACCATCCAATACAATCGCGATGCTGCGGTTCAAGTTGGCTTTGGTTAAACGAGCCCATGTTTTGGCACCCTCGCTGTTCATGGTCATGCTCACTTCATAATCACTGCCACGGCTACCCACATTGTGGCGGGCATTGGTGATCACATCACCCTCAAGCGGAGCACGTTTATCAAGAGAAGTTACCTTGATGGCAACCAATTGGAATACTGATTCTTTAGGATTGATTGGACGGTTCACCCATCCTTGAGCATCTTTTCCTTGAAGCGGCTTCACTGTCCACATCAATTTCAAATCGCGTGGCAACACGCTCTTAATGGATTCGTTGTTGATGATGGCATTCACATCAGCGGTATCTTTTGCCACAGCGGTACCAACCACAGGGCCATAACCGCCAGGCATTGCCATCAAGTAAGAGAACAACGATTTTGCATCAGTTGGTTTCGCGATGGAATCACCGGAGATCTGGTTCAACAGAGCCAGGTCGCCTTCAGTTTTGGGAGCAACAACAGAGTCAGCTGTTTGAGCTACCTCAACTTGACCACTAACCAGCAAACGTGATTTGGCATCAGCATCCATCAAGTATTGAATCAGTTCGCTGTTGTTGTAAGTTTCCCAGAACTCAAGACTGGCAGTACCTTGCAAGAGTTTACGAACCCGCTGGGGATCGGTAACACCGGGTAATTCAACCAAGACGCGTCCGGCCTTCTCCAAACGTTGGATATTGGGCTGAGTCACACCAAAACGGTCGATACGGGTACGAAGAATATTAAATGCATTACTGATGGCGCCTTCCGACTCGGTGCGCAACACCTCGATCACCTCTTTGTTGCTGGAGTTGTATTTCACCAACTCTTTCAACTCAACGGTATTGAAGATGGTTGCCAGCTGGGCTTGTGGATCAATCGCCTCAAACTCTTCAGCAAACAAGCTGATGAAATCCTTGGTTGTGGATTTTTCCTTAGCCTCGGCACGTTTGATAGCCTCCAAAAAAACCGGGTTGTTGTTGTGGTTTGAGAGGGCTTTGATAATGTCGGCCACTTTTACCTCCAAAATCAAGTTCATACCGCCCTTCAAGTCAAGACCGAAGTTGATCTCATTTCCTTTACACTCCATGTAGGTGTATTTTTTAAGGAAAAGGAAGTTATAAACCGGCTCATTGGCTATGGAATCCAGATAGGCGAACTCTTTCTCATGATCACCTTTGGCAAACTCCTTAGCAGCCTTTTCGGTTCTTTTCGTGAAAAAAGTAAACGATAACTGATACAAACTAACTACAGCCAGCAAGATGGCAAATAGTCGTATGGCTCCTTTGTTCTGCATTTGTAAGTAATTTAAAAAGATATTTTTTTGTATAATAACTCCATCTAATCGCGCAAATATATTCATTTTTTTATAAAAAATTCACGTCATGTTAATGATATAAAAAAAATCAGGCAATCAGGCATTAAGATGAGGGCATTTATGGCTTCATCAAATCACTGGAAAAGGCTCTGCGCGCGGAAAGGTAATAATGGAAAGCAACAAAGACGATTCCAGGAAAAATCAGGCAAAACAGGCTGCCTACCAGGGTCACCAGCCATGGAAAAACGACAGCCACTTCGAAATTGGACTGATAAAATAAGAAAACGATGGAAAAAAGAGCCAAAGCCATGGCCACACCGCTGGCAAGGATCAGATAAATACGATGGCTCTGCTCCAGTGCCATACGGATGGAAGAAGCACCGCACAACTGCTTGACCGAAACCACATACCGGTGGCGTTCGAATACGGAATCGGTGAAAACAAAAACACCGGTCAGCAACACATAGGCAGCAATCAATAAAAGCACAAAGCCCATGCGCAACATACGGTAGTCATCGTCAAACTGGGCATTGGCATAGGACCGCAACTCTTTCAATTGCAAGGGCACCTTGGGGAGATATTTCTTCCAGATGGTTTCAATTTCCTTGATCCCATCCGCATCAAACCCGTCCCCTTTACGAATCAGGATATAGCCCAATGACTGTTGACGGAATGTCACCATAATCACCATGGGTTTAACCGGTTGGGTATAGGCCTCGAAATGAAAATCGCCCACCACCCCTTTCACAATCATCTCCACGGAATCGCCCTCGGCATCGTAATTCACCTCGATTCGCTCGCCTATGGGTTTTATCAACCCATACTTCTCAACGGCTCGTTCATTCAGCATAACAGCCATGGAATCGCCTGGATGCGACCCCAGAAAAGCACCATTCTTCAGGGCATGACCCATCACTTCAAAATAATCGGCACTCACGACATTGGTGGCCAGCAGCGCCAGCGGATCCTTTTGCGAACCACTCAAACGGTACGAAATGGTGGAATGAAGTTGCCCGGGGATGGACTGGGCAAAAGCCACCTTCTGGATATCGCGCTTATCTTCCAGATCCTTTTTGAAGGGCAACCAATGTTCCTTCAACAAATCCCCCCGATCGATCACCAATACCCGATCGATGTCGAACCCAGGGGGTTTCTCCTCCAATGACCGCAACTGAAACCACATCCCGCTAAAGACAAAGAGCAGAAAAGCAAACAGGACAACCTGGAAAAACAATATGGCACCCCGAAATGAAAAGCGCTGAAACACTACGGATCCAGAACTTTGAAACACCACAGAATAGCGATAGGCAAAGCGCAACGACGGAATGATTCCGGAGGCCACCGAAAGGATAAAAACAAACGCCAACACACCCATAGAGTGCAAATTGGAATCCCACAATCCCAACTTGAGATGGAAGAGGGTATTCACTAATGGCAACAACAACTCCACGATGACCAAAGCCAGAAAAACAGCAATAAAACTATAAATAAAGGTTTCAACCATCAGCTGCAAAAAAAGCTGAACCCTTGAGGCTCCCATCATCAGGCGATCCTGAAAATCAGAGTGTCGGGTCAAGGAGGACGAAGCTGTGATATAGGCAAAGTTGATTCCGGTAAAGAAGAGAATCAATGAAGCCAAGGAGATAAAGATGGCCAGATAGGAAAACTTGATGCTGGGTTCCACAGGAAATTCGGCCTTCGACAGGTAGTGGATGTGCGTGATGGGCTCAGGGACAAAATCAATCACCAATGTCTCATCCGGCGTGCGGTAGAGCTGTTTGGCGGCTTCCACCTGTTCCGAAGCAAGCCCGTCCTTTATCTCATTGATCCGTTGCGAAAAGCGGTCAACATCCACATCAGGCCGAAGTTTGGCATAAGTGTAGCACAAAATGCTCAACCAGTTCCCTTCCAAATCCATTTTCTGCGCGGCACTATCCTGCTGTTGAAAAAAGGGAATCATGTCCATTGCAGCCAAAAAATCAAAGTGGAAATGGGTATTTACCGGCACATCGGCCACCACGCCCGAAACCACAAACTCCGCATCATTATATTTCAACAGTTTACCAATAGGATTGGCATAACCAAAATACCGTTTGGCAGTACTCTGAGTCACCACCAGGCCATTGGGGTTACTGAATGCCGTTTGAGCTGAGCCGTTGATAAAGGGTAGATCAAAAACATCGAAAAAACCCTTGTCGGCAAAAAAGAAGCGCCCCTCGTGAAAACGCTGATCTTGAGCCTCCACAACCCCACTGCCCCCCTTGTACAGGCGCACCGCGGCATCAACTTCGGGCTGGCTTGCCAATATATCGCGCAACGGTAGTGGCGTCAAGGCAGCCAAGGTTTGCATCTTTCCGATCGCCACAACCGATGAAAAACGGAAAATGCGATTATAGTCGGGGAAGTGGCGATCCCAACTTAGCTCGTACCTTGCAAACAAGAGTACAAACACGCTGAGCGCGACGCCAACAGAGAGCCCCACCAAGTTCAAAACCAACTTGGATCCGGTCAAGTTGCGGAAGGCAGAATAGATGTAAAACCAAACGACTCTCAAATCTCAACTTATTAAATGTCCATCAAAAAGCTCAATCTTCCGAATGGCCTTATCGGCCAAGAAAGAGGAGCTGGTGCCATGCACAACGGTGATTCCCTGGTCGTTGACAAGCCCTAGGGCCGCCATGAAATCATTGACATACCTTGAATTGACCATCGCGGTTGGCTCATCGGCAATCAACAGGTGGGGATTGGCCACCACTGCCCGCCCCAAGGTAACCAACTGAACCTGCAACATATTCAGATCCTCAACTTTCAGGTTCGAAAGGTGGCCAATACCCAGCAGCTCCATGATACGGCCAACCATGCGTCGCCGGTCCGATTTGCCGTAATTAAGGTAAACCAATGGCAACGACATGTTTTCCACCACATCGTACCCTTTGAGCAAGGTATAACGGTGACCAACATAACCGATATTGCCCCTTCGGATGGTTTCCAACCGACGGTTGGACATCTTCGAAACATCCTGTCCCAAAAAATAAAGCTCACCCGATGAGGGACGTTCGTACAACCCCAAAAGCATCAGGAGGGAACTCTTGCCACTCCCTTCTGCCCCGCATACCGACAAATAGGATCCCTTATCAATGGTCAAATTGATATTCTCCAGGATGGATTCACCAGCACGTCCTTCGGATAAAATAAAATTCATATTTCTTGCAACAATCATCTGTCCGATTTTATTACAACTACTGTACGTATTCGCACAGCAAAAATTCAACCATTTCAAACGACCCAATACACGGCCCAATCAGAACATCTATAATACAAAGCGTTACAAAAACAACCTTTCAAACCTATCCCACAAAACCACTGATGTTCAATAAGCTTACAGCATTTTTAATGCCAATAAACACAAACACTTATATAACAATTGAATATACAAAACAAACACTTTTAGTTGAACAACTGAACGAATCCGAACATTTTTTTTTATTGTTTGATAACTTTATTAATTTTAACCGG
>JAGPIS010000214.1 GCA_018054835.1 Breznakibacter sp.
TTACAAGACCGAGCTGACTGAAGTGGCTGGTTTGTTACGCCAAGCTTCCGCATTGGCCGAGGATGAAGGGTTACGCAATTATTTGGCATTAAGGGCCGACGACTTGCTGCGCGACAACTATTTTGAGAGCGACATGGCCTGGATGAGCATGAAAAATAATACCATCGATTTTGTTGTGGGGCCCATCGAAAATTATGAGGATCAGTTGTTTGGAACCAAAACTTCGTTTGAGTCCTATATATTGATTAAAGATAAAACCTGGAGCGACCGCTTAAGCCGCTTTGCACTCCTGTTGCCTGCCCTTCAGCAATCGTTGCCTGTTGCCGCCGAGTATAAGGTTGAAGTGCCCGGGAGTGATTCTGATTTGGGTGCTTATGATGTGGTGTTTTATGGTGGCGATTGCAATTCAGGTAGTAAAACCATTGCCATCAACCTGCCCAACGATCCTGAGGTGCATCTTCAGAAAGGAAGCCGCAAGTTGCAGCTCAAAAATACCATGAAGGCCAAATTCGATAACATCCTGCTTCCCATCAGCCAGGTCGTGATTGATTCTTCGCAACAGCAGTTTGTTAAATTCGATGCCTTCTTCGAAAATGTGATGTTCCATGAAGTGGCGCATGGTTTGGGAATCAAAAATACCATCAATGGAAAAGGTGGTGTGCGCGAGAATATGAAGGAGTTGGGTACTTCCATCGAGGAGGCCAAAGCCGATATTCTTGGTTTGTACATGGTGAACGAACTTTCCAAGATGGGCGAGTTGGGTGAGAAAGATATGCGCGAAAATTACGTCACCTTTATGGCTGGGATTTTCCGTTCGGTGCGTTTTGGTGCTGCTAGTGCCCATGGAAAAGCCAATATGATGTGTTTTAATTTCTTCAGGGAAAAGGGTGCCTTCTCGGTCAATGCCGAAACAGGTCGCTATCTGGTGGATTTTGATAAAATGGCCTTGGCCATGAATGAGCTATCGGCTTTGATCCTGACCATGCAAGGGGATGGCGACTACGATAAAGCTAAAGATTATATGAGCCGTTTGAGCGTGATTGATGCCGACTTGCAAAACGATTTGGATAAAATATCCGAAGCGGGTATCCCACGCGATTTAGTCTTCAACCAAGGCGCCGAAGTGCTGGGACTTCAGTAAACTTGCCGTTGTTGGCATTCTAATTTGCGATGCCTTATTTCGAACATCATGAAAAGAGGGACTCCCGAATGCAAGGAGATCCCTCTTATTATTTACCACCTTCGCCGTTGGGTTCGGATGGAAAAAACAACCACCGGTTTCCCTGGTGGCTATTCATAATGAAATACTTAGGGCTTTCCTCTCTGTCAACTGTTCACTGTCAAACTGTTCACTGTTCCCTGTTCCCTGTCAACTGATCCCTGTTCACTTCACACTGGCAATGTGTTCTTTGATCTTTTTCTCCAACTCGTCCATCAGTTCGGGATTGTCGCGCACCACATCTTTCACGCCCTCGCGTCCTTGTCCCAGCTTGGTTTCGCCATAGCTGAACCATGACCCACTCTTCTTCACAATGTTAAGCTCCACGGCCAAGTCCAATACTTCGCCAACTTTGGAGATGCCTTCACCATAACGGATTTCGAATTCAGCCTTTTTAAATGGCGGTGCCACTTTGTTTTTCACCACCTTGACCCTGGTGAGTGTGCCAATCACATTTTCACCGTCTTTGATCTGGCTCACCTTGCGGATGTCGAGGCGGATGGAGGCGTAAAATTTCAGGGCGTTACCACCTGTTGTGGTTTCAGGGTTGCCAAACATCACCCCAATTTTTTCGCGCAGCTGGTTGATGAAAATACAAGTGGTGTTGGTTTTGTTGATGCTGGCGGTGAGTTTGCGTAGTGCCTGAGACATTAGCCTGGCTTGCAATCCCATCTTGGAATCACCCATCTCGCCCTCAATCTCTGCTTTTGGTGTCAATGCAGCTACCGAGTCAATCACAATAATGTCGATGGCCGATGAGCGGATCAGCTGGTCGGCAATCTCCAAAGCCTGCTCACCATTGTCGGGTTGCGAAATCAGCAGGTTGTCGAGGTCAACGCCCAATTTCTCAGCGTAAAAGCGGTCGAATGCGTGCTCTGCATCAATAAAGGCTGCAATGCCGCCTGCCTTTTGGGCTTCAGCAATGGCATGGATGGCCAAGGTGGTTTTTCCCGACGACTCAGGTCCATAAATCTCAATCACTCGGCCCCTTGGGTAGCCGCCAACGCCCAGCGCCAAATCGAGTCCCATGGAACCCGATGAGATCACCGGCACGTTCTCCACGATGCTTTCGCCCATCCGCATGATGGCACCTTTGCCATAGGTTTTATCAATCTTGTCCATCGTCAGCTGGAGAGCCTTGAGTTTGTCCAGTTTATCCTTATTGGTGTTGTTATCTTCTTTTTCAGCCATTGGTATATCGTTTTTTATTTGTTTCTGATGCAAAAGTAATGGTTGGGGTTGACACATTTTGTCAAGGCGCCCACTTTTATGCCAGGTATTTTAAAATTTGTTCCGTATGGTTTTTGGTGTCCACCTTTTTGATGATCTTTTGTATGGTGCCCTCCTCGTCGATGAGGTAGGTTTTGCGGATGACACCAACCACTGGTTTTCCGTACATCATTTTTTCGCCATAAGATTCGTACTGGGTGAGGATCGTTTTTTCAGGGTCGGCAATCAAGGTGAATTGCAGGTTGAATTTGGCCATGAATTTTTGGTGCGACGTGGGGCTGTCGGGACTAACCCCTATCACCACAAATCCCTTCTGTGTCAGCAATTCGAAGTTGTCGTTCAGGTTGCAGGCTTCGGCTGTGCAGCCGGGGGTGTTGTCCTTGGGGTAAAAGTATAAAATGATTTTTTTACCTTTGAAATCATTTAATGAAATTTCGTTTCCGTTATGGTCTAAGCCCTTGAAATCGGGGGCTTTGACGCCTTCTTGAAGTGTCTCCATATTTTATTATTTTACCTGTTACAAATATACTTTATTGTTAACGATTTAGCTGGCAGTTGGTTCAAAATAATTAGTTTCTGTTGTTATAATGTGTGATACGGATTCATATTTTGATCAGCCGCTGCATTTTTCCGTTCGAATGTTTAACTTTGAGTTTTATTTTTGTTGAAAATAGTACTTGTTGGAAATATATGGTGATGGGATTAAACAGATTTTTTCTTTTAGCGTTGGTGTTATTGTGTTTGCCGGTTTTAGCGTTTGGGCAGGAAGTCACTCTC
>JAGPIS010000054.1 GCA_018054835.1 Breznakibacter sp.
TTTTTGGTCCGTTCGGTGAAGATGATGTTGCCCGTTAGCAATTGGTCGTATTCGGGCAGCTTTTTCCTGAAGTAGGTGATGAACTCCTTGATGCGTGGCACGAAATTGGGGTGCACGTCGTTCATCAACCCGCCTGGGCACACGAAGCTTTGCAACAGGCGGCTGCCGGTGGTTTCTTCAAATATGTCGAGGATGTGCTCTCGGTCGCGCAGGCCATAAAAAAAGGTGGTCAACGCACCCAAATCCATCCCGAAGGCCGCCCACCAAAGCTGGTGCGAGGCAACGCGGTTGAGTTCTGATAATATGGTGCGGATCACCACTGCCCTTTGTGGCACCTCAATGCCGAGGGCATTCTCCACGCAAAGGCTCACTGCTTCATTGTTGATGTGAGCCGACAGGTAATCCATGCGGTCGGTTAGGTGGATGACTTGCTGGTAGGTGCTCTGTTCGCACATCTTCTCGATGCCCCGGTGGATGTATCCACAGTGGGGTTTCACCTTGCGGATGGTTTCACCCTCCAGCGACAGCTCAAAACGCAACACGCCATGGGTGGACGGGTGTTGCGGCCCCATGTTGATGATATACTCATCGTGCTCGTTGAGCAAAATATTCTTGGTGGTTTTGGTTTCCATGTGCAGTTATCTTTCCGAAGGGGTGTTGAAGGGGTCAATGAAATCTTTTCGCAAGGGGAATCCCGGGTAGTCGTCGTCCATGAAAAGGCGGTTCATATCGGGGTTGTTGTTAAAGCGGATGCCCAACAAATCGAATATCTCACGCTCGAAATAGATGGCCGATGGCCATAAGTCGCAGAGGGAATCAATCACCGGCTCTTCGCGGTTTTCGGTTCCGGTGCGCAACACAATCATTTGCCCGGTGGAGAGGTCACGCAGATGCGACACTACGGCCAATTGAGGCATCTCATCCACGCCGGTCATGTTCACCAAATAGTTGAACAAAAACTGCTTGCACAATATATGGGCTGTTTTTTTGTACTCTTCGGGGGAGGTGATAATGGTGATAAACTGGTTGCCTTGTTTGATGATTGCCTTGGGCAATTCGGAAACCAGCTCTTCAATGGTAATGTTATTATCCATAAGGGGGTTACTTCGATGCATTAAACTCTTTGATGCGGTTCTCTTTTGATTCGGCCTGTATCTTGCGTTGGAGTTGCATCACCCCATATAGCAGCGCTTCTGGTCGGGGCGGACATCCTGGTACATACACGTCAACTGGGATGATTTGATCTACACCTCTAACCACCGAATAGCTGTTTTTGCAGAATGGTCCACCGCTGATGGCACACGCACCCATGGCAATAACATATTTGGGGTCGGCCATCTGGTCGTACAGTCGCTTTAGGATGGGCGCCATCTTTTGAACAATGGTTCCGGCCACCACAATCACATCGGCTTGGCGGGGACTGGGGCGGTAAACCTCCATCCCAAACCGGGCAAAATCGTAGCGGGGTGCTCCGGCAGCCATCATCTCAATACCACAGCAACTGGTGGCAAAGGTGAGTGGCCATAGTGAGTTGCTACGTCCCCAGTTGATCACATCGTCAATGGTGGTGGTGATGATGTTGCCACCCGATTTTTTGAAGAGCTCCAACGACTCATTGTCTTTGAACTCATCATACGACATCGATTTTATATTTATACCCATTTTAAGGCTCCTTTCTTCCAGGCGTACATCAATCCCAGACCCAACATGAAAAATACAATCAACAACTCTACAAAAGCGGTGATGCCAACTTCCTTCATAACCACGCCCCATGGGAAAATAAATACCACCTCAATGTCGAAAATAAGATAGATCAAGGCAAAAAGGTAGTACCCTATGTTGAACTGGATCCACGAGCCGGCCTTCACCGGGATGCCGCATTCATAGGGTTCAAATTTGGCATGGTTGAATGATTTTGGTGCCGCCAGATTGGCAAAAATAATGGCACCGCCAACAAGGATGACTCCAACTAGGAAGAATACTACAATCAGCTCTCCATTCATATTAAAACCATTTTTTTATGGAGGGCAAATGTAGGGGAGAATCGTCGCCGTTATCCTCAGGATTCGTTTTTTTTTGTAATTTAAATAGATTCTAAAATGAAGGAGGAGGTGGTGTTTGTCTTTAATGTGTTGGTAGTCAGAAGTTGCTGTTTGCCTTTGTAGTCTGATTGAAAAAATGATTGACAAATGGCTAAAATTTTGTTCTGTTAATGATTTTTGTCACCCTGGTGAGTAGTAGTAGTTTTTCAATTTTATGCATTTTGAGGATCGATCATGGGCTGATTTATGCATTTCGATCAATTATTTTTTCAGTTCGTAGAATCCTTGGTGTTTAAATGTGTTAAATTGTGTTTTTAAATTATGGTAAAAATAGATTTCAAACAATCATGCTGCGAAAACCCCTAATTCTGCAAAGGAGAGACTTCAAAGCCTCCCCTTAGTGGAATTAGGGTTAAACAACTGGATTGTTGAATTTATCGAAAAGGGTCTTTGGTTGCCACTCTATTGAATGTCAGTGGAATTTTCTATTTCTTTTGCGAAAAAAGCCATTTCATGAAATCCTCTTTGTTGAAGGCAGGCGTCCAACTGTTGTGGTTAATTCCGGGGAATTCATAATACTCAACCTGGGCTTTTGCCAGTTTCAATGTCCGATAGGCATTTCTTGAAAATTCAGCCGAAACCACATTGTCAGCATCGCCATGGAATAGTCTGAAATTTACCTTCCCAGCAGCAGCCTTTAAACGCTCGGGATGCACTGCTCCACAAATGGGGATGGCGGCTGCAAACAGATCGGGATACCGGCTGGTCAAGTCAAATGTGGCCATCCCACCCATGGATAATCCCACCACATAAATGCGCTTTGGATCAACAGGCATGTTCTTGATGTGCCACTCCAACATCTCCATTACTTGGGATAGGATTGGCGTCAATGGAGGGTTGGGAAGGAACACCTCTTTTATTAGTTGCTCCGGCCGTTTCTCAAATGTCCAATATCCCTCGGTAGGGCATTGGGGGAACAGCACAATAGAAGGATACTGTTCTTGGTTCACAGGATTGGTGAACATGCCGCTACCATGCACCATCTGCGATTGGTTGTCGCTGCCACGTTCTCCGGCTCCATGGAGGAAGAGCACCAAGGGGTATTTCTTGCCCTTTTTGAACTCCTCCGGTTTCAAAATCTGATAGTTCAGCTTTTCTCCCGATGTGGCGGTGAACTCCTTTTTTTCAAAGTTGTTTTGGGCAAACAATTGGGTTGTCCAAAGGATTAATAGGAGGATAATGCTTTGCTTCATACGATATTTACATTTTTAGTTGTCATACTTCTTTCTTCTGGGTTTAAATATAGAAAACATTCTTTGATTTCAGCCAGTGTGTTGTTGTGTCTGGTTTTTTATCATCCTTTTTTGGTATTCATTTCTATGCTAAAGCGTTATATTTTTATTTTTGGCTCTATTGTATGATTCCTTAATTATTGTAAATTTGTATAGGATTAGAATGAAATTTAAGATTTGCAGCGTTAACCTATTGCTTCTCATCCAAATGCCTTCTAGTCGTTTTATGTTTTTTCTAATTTAATCTTTATCATGAACATTTTTGTAGCTAAGTTAAATTCCCGCACAACCGGCGAGACTTTAAATGAAATTTTCAGCGAGTATGGGCAGGTGACTTCTGCCAAGATTATTATGGATCGTGAAACGGGCAACTCCAAGCAATTCGGCTTTGTTGAGATGAGCGACGATGATGCCGCTCTTACGGCCATTGAACGGTTGAATGAAACCGAACTGGATGGCAATCGCATCGTGGTGAAAAAAGCCAAACCGCGTGAAGAGATGAGTGCCGGAGGTGGTGGAGGATATGGTAATCGAAACAGGGATTTCAAGCCACGCCATCAAGGCGGTGGTTACGATAGGGATAGATGACAGAAGGCGCTCAGGCGCCTTTTTTAGTTGATGATTCCATAATTGTTGCCATTGACTGTTTACGCCTCATTTTGATTCCTTCTCAACGCAAATCTTTTTTAATTTGTTGCTCCCAATTGTTTGTGAACCTTAACTTTTAAAGATTATTTGGTTTATTTCTATCTAAAAATTTTTAGTTTTGCACTCTTGTTCAGTCCCGAAAATATCAGATGGATACATGGTTTGATATTCCTCGCCGAAGTAACATGGTTTGGACTGTCGCAATTTTTCGAAATTGAACAATATTTATTGAAAATTTATATAAATCTTAAATATGGAACTGGCCAGCAAATATAACCCCTCCGAAATAGAGGCTAAATGGTATCAATACTGGATGGACAAAGGATTTTTCAAGTCCGTGCCCGATGAGCGTGAACCTTACACCATCGTGATCCCGCCCCCAAATGTGACCGGCGTTTTGCACATGGGGCACATGCTCAATAATACCATTCAGGATATCCTTATTCGCAGGGCGCGTATGCTTGGCTTCAACGCCCTCTGGGTGCCGGGTACCGACCATGCTTCTATTGCCACCGAAGCCAAAGTGGTGGGCAAATTGAGGGAGCAGGGCATTGAGAAGTTCTCCCTCAGCCGCGACGAATTCCTTTCGCATGCCTGGGACTGGACCCACAAACATGGCGGCATCATCCTCGAGCAGCTTAAAAAGCTTGGCGCTTCCTGCGACTGGGACCGCACCGCTTTCACCATGGATGAAGTGCGCAGCCAAGCTGTGATCGATGTTTTTGTCGATCTTTACAACAAAGGCCTCGTTTATCGCGGTGTGCGCATGGTCAACTGGGATCCACGCGCTAAAACCGCCGTGTCCGATGAGGAGGTGATCTATAAGGAGGTGCAATCCAAATTATATTATATCAATTACCTAATCGAGGGCAGTGACAATGAGTTTGTCACCATCGCCACCACCCGTCCCGAGACCATCCTGGGAGATACTGCTATCTGTATCAACCCCAACGATGAGCGCTTCAGCCATTTGAAGGGTAAACGGGTTCTGGTGCCGTTGATCAACCGCTCTATTCCCATCATCGAAGATGAGTATGTGGATATGGAATTTGGTACCGGTTGCTTGAAGATTACCCCTGCCCACGACATCAACGACTATGAGATTGGCATGCGCCACAACCTCGAAAGCATCGACATCCTCAACGATGATGGTACTTTGAGTGATGCTGCCGGTTTGTTCGTGGGTGAAGACCGTTTTGCTGTGCGCGAAAAGATTGTGCCTGCCCTTAAAGAAGCAGGAAACTTGAACCGCCTCGAGGATTACGTGAATAAAGTGGGTTTTTCTGAGCGCACCGATGTGGTCATTGAGCCTAAGTTGTCGGCGCAATGGTATTTGAAAATGAGTGAGTTGGCTAAGCCAGCGCTCGACGCGGTGATGAACGACGAAATTGAGTTTCATCCCAAAAAATTCAAGAATCTCTATCGCCACTGGATGGAGAATGTGAAGGATTGGTGTATCTCACGCCAGTTGTGGTGGGGACACAGGATCCCCGTTTATTACTTGGCCGACAACAGCTTCGTGGTGGCAACCACTGCCGAAGAGGCACTCAGGCTGGCTCAGGAGAAAACCGGCAACCAGTCGCTGACAATTGGTGATTTGCGCCAGGATGAAGATGTGCTCGACACTTGGGTCTCTTCGTGGTTGTGGCCTATCTCGGTGTTCGATGGCTTCGGTATGGATAAAAAAGAGGTTGATTACTATTACCCCACCAACGATTTGGTGACCGGACACGACATTATTTTCTTCTGGGTGGCCCGTATGGTCATGGCTGGATATGCCTTTAAAGGACAATTCCCTTTCAAAAACGTTTACTTTACCGGCATGGTGCGGGATAAACAGGGTCGGAAAATGTCAAAATCACTAGGCAACAGTCCCGATCCCCTTGATCTGATCGAGACGTTTGGTGCCGATGGTGTTCGCGTGGGCATGCTGTTATGCTCTCCTGCGGGTGGCGATTTGCGCTTCGATGAAAGCTTGCCCGAACAAGGCCGTAATTTCTCCAATAAAATCTGGAATGCTTTCCGCTTGGTGAACAGTTGGCAAACCGACAGCACCATTCCCCAGCCCGAAAGTGCCCGCTTGGCAGTGGAGTGGTTCGATCACAAATTGTCCGAAACCATTGCCGTTATGGACGATCATTTTATTAAATACCGCATCTCCGATTCGTTGATGACCATCTATACCGCTTTCTGGCAGGAGTTTTCGGCTTGGTATCTCGAAGCGGTGAAACCAGCTTACCAGCAACCCATCGACCTCGTCACCTATAGGGCAACCATCGGTTATTTTGAGAAATTGATGAAATTGCTCCATCCTTTTATGCCATTTATCACAGAGGAGCTCCATCAGGCCATCGAAAAACGTGATGACAACGATAGCATCATGGTTGCTTCTTGGCCCAAGGCAGGTTCCGTTGACTCAACCATGTTGGTAGGGTTCGATCAGGCCCGCGACATTGTGGCGGCTGTGCGCAACATCCGCAACGACAAAGGAATTTCGCCCAAAGAGGCACTCCCATTGATGGTGATGTCGGGTAACGGTTATTCCCACTCATTTGATGCTTTGATTGTGAAATTGGCCAATGTTAGCGAGATTGTTGAGGTTAGCGATAAGCAGGATGGCGCCATCTCCTTTATGGTGGGCACCATCGAGTTTTTTGTGCCTCTGGCCGAGCACATTGATGTGGAGGAGGAACTGGAAAAACTTCAAAAGGAGTTGATTCACCAGGAAGGCTTTCTTCGCTCAGTGATGGCCAAGTTGACCAACGAAAAATTTGTCAGCGGAGCACCTGATCAGGTGGTGGCCAATGAGCGCAAAAAACAAGCCGATGCCGAACTACGCATCGAAGCTCTTAAAAATAGCATTGCCAGCTTGAAAAAAGCTTGATTAATTAATAGATATAAAGCAACAAGGCTCCTGATTCAGGAGCCTTGTTGCTTATGTTCTGTTTTGAAAAGTCTGCTTTATACCAATGCCGGTTGAATAAGCTGCTGGGCAGCCAGCATGAATTCATCCTTGAAGCTGGTGATCATCTCTTTGACCGATACAATGCGGTCGTTCCGCCACACATTGCTGCCGGCAAAGGCATACCCGTTCTTGAAATTGCCTTTCAAGGCCGATGTCAATGAGGCAATAATGCAATAGGGCGCTTTCTCTATGTTGCAAGTCTTGATGCAATTTACCGGACATTTTTTCGGCTGACGGATGCCTGCCACCACATCGTCGAGGAACGAACAGGCAATGGCTCGTCCCGGCATGCCTACCGGACTTTTGATGATACGGATATCCTCTTTCTTAGCCTTCAGGTAAGCATTTTTGAATTCTAAGGAAGCATCACATTCGTCAGTGGTGACAAATCGGGTGCCCATCTGTACGCCAGCGGCGCCGCAAGCCATAATGTTCAAAGCTTCTTCGCCTGAATAGATTCCTCCGGCAGCAATCACAGGGATGGATTTGCCGCTTTTTTCTTCCCACTGTTTGGCAATGGCCACTACTTCGGGAATTAGTTTTTCCAAAGAATAATCCTCATTGAACAAATCCTCTTCTTTAAAGCCAAGATGACCACCAGCCTTTGGGCCTTCCACCACAATGGCGTCGGGCGTGTAATGGTAGTTGGCATCCCATTTCTTGCAAATCAGTTCGGCTGCCCTGGCCGAGGATACTATGGGAACCAGGCGCGTTACGCTTCCCGGGGTTATATATTTTGGCAAATCAAGTGGAAGCCCGGCTCCTGAAAAGATAATGTCGGCCTTTTCCTGAATGGCTGTTTCAACCAATTCGGCATAATTCGACAGAGCCACCATGATGTTGACTCCAATCACTCCTTTTGTTTTTGCTTTTGCTTTTTTGAGTTCACAGGCCAAACCATAAGTGGAGTTTTTTAGATAATCGTTTGAATGCTCTTTATAAAGCAATCCGATACCAGCTGGAGATATGACACCTACTCCGCCTTCTTGTGCAACAGCCGATGCCAATCCTGATAGGCTGACACCAACTCCCATGCCGCCTTGTATGATGGGGATTTCGATATTCAATCCACCAATGTTTAATGCCGTTAAATTTTTCATCTGTATGATTCCCTTATTGATTTTGGCGTCATTTTTTTTTGACACCACAAGATTAATCACACGATGGTTCACTTTTGCATAAAATGGGTTGAGCAGCTCGTTATGGTTGTAAAATGACGGTTTTGGGACGAATAGCCCTCCAGTTAGGGCTGAAAAAACCGGCTGGTTTTGATCGATGATTGGCTTATTGACCTTTTTTTCTGAATTGAGCACTGTGATTTTTCGACACGGGCACTTTGAAATCGCACCCTTCAAGATCGAGCTGGTACCCTTTTGCATTTCCGGTTATGGCTGTTATCTTTTCGGTATTCACGATCCAACACCGGTGGCACCGTTTGAACTGGCTGTTTTGATCCAAGGTGCGCTCCGTATTGATCAACGATTGCCGGAACAAGATTTTTTTTACGGATTTTTTGGCGTCGAGACTGAAGATCTCGATGTAATTGCCTGATGACCGGATGCAGAGTATTTGTGAGCTCTTTTTTTCAAATCGGTCGGTTCCGTTTTCTGCCAACACCGAAAATATGGGATCATTTTGTGCTTGAGCTGGAGTTTCTGCTATTTCGGTTTCCCGGCCTTCCTCCTTGAAAATATTTTTCCCCGAATCAATCACATTCGTCAGTTTGAGCAATAGTGCCCTGTTGTACGATATGATGTTGAAGAGCAGTAGGGGTAACATAGCCAGGGAACCGGTTCTTAGCAATGGTAATATGGTGAAGTTCATTTGCCTGGCAATCCAGGCCATCAATACAAACAGCGTGAAGAGGTTGAAAAACATCCAGCTGTTCCAAATGATCTCCTTCCGGATGGTCCAACGCCTCGGGGCGAAGAGCCTTGGCAGGAAACTGGGGAGTATGGCGGTGTTGACAAAAAGAACCCCTGCAGTAATTACCCCGGTTCCGAACACAAAATATCCGTCGTGTTCCGACCGCAGGAAGTTGATGCCAAAGGGTTGTATGTATAGTACAATCAGTACAAAACCCATGGAAACCAAACCAATACTTTTGATATTGTGTTTGAAGTTGTTGTTGAAAGGGTAGGGCTGATTCAGTATTTCTAATATCATTCCGTTTAAGACAAAAAATTGAGTGGATAAAAATACGACATCTCAACTGATTTCGGTTTGATTAATCATTTTATCTGGAAAATTAATTTGATTCCGCTGGCATTTGTCTGGAGGATTGGTAAAACAAGTTTATATTTGGAGTATGAATAGCAATTTGAGCCAATACTATGATTTTTGATTTCCGGCTGAAGGTTTTTCAAACCGTAGCTGATAATTTGAGCTTTACAAAGGCCGCAAAAACGCTCCTGATTTCGCAACCTGCTGTTACTCGGCATATTAATGAATTGGAGCGGCAGTTGGGGGTTCGCCTGTTCCGTCGTTTGGGAAACGGAATCGAGCTCACCGCTGAAGGGGATTTGCTGCAAAGCCACGCGCGCAAAATTTTTTCCCAATATCGCGCCTTCGAAGAGGAGCTGGGCAGGATTCAAAATGTCAATAGCGGTTCTTTGCTGATGGGTGCCAGCACCACCATTTCACAATATATATTGCCCGGTATCCTGGCTCAGTTTAAGAAACGGTTTCCAGATGTTAAAGTCCAACTCTTTAGTGGCAACACCGAAACCATCGAACATATGCTTCTGGCTGAGCAAATTGATTTGGGATTGATCGAAGGCAATTCCAATCTGGTTCAAATTCATTATGAGAATTTTGTCAAAGATGAAATTGTTCTGGTAGCTAGGGTGGGGAACCGGTTGTTGCAGAAACAGGAGATGGCCTTAGGGCTGTTGCCTTCCATCCCCTTGGTGTTGCGCGAGGCAGGCAGCGGAACCCTCGATGTGATTGAGGCTGCCTTGAAAAGCCATAATATTGTCTTGTCCGACTTGAATGTGGAGATGCAGATTGGAAGCACCGAAGGCATCAAGCATTATATCCAAAACTCCGATGCAGCTGCATTCCTCTCCATCCACACCATCACCCGCGAATTGGCTGCCAACCAGTTGATGATCGTCGATGTCCGTGGTTTTGATATAGTGCGCACCTTGCAGTTTATCTCCCTTCATGGCCGTTCAACACATCTGACTAATGTGTTTAAAGCTTTTTGCTTGCGGCAATATAAGATATAGTTATGGGATAGCACTATTATTGATTGGTTTGTGTTATAAATAGCTTTTAACTTTGTGGCAATAAAAACTGAGTAGTATGCTGTTTACCACAAAAAAGAAAGATGTTCTAGTTCAACTGCTTTTTGTTGTTCTCTTTTTATCCTGTTTTTTACCTTTTGTATCGGCTCCCATGGCCTTGGTGGGCGGGGTGGCGTTCTCCCTTTTGCTGAAGAATCCCTTTCCTGCTTTTTCGCATCGTGCCACCGGCTGGCTTTTGAA
>JAGPIS010000215.1 GCA_018054835.1 Breznakibacter sp.
GATTTGTTTGGGTTCTTAGCCGGCATAGTCGCCGCAACTCAAGTGGAATGTAATCGTGGTTGTCCATCAGCAGCCGCTCTTGATCTTTCTCGATGCTCACAATGCGGTTGGTGTTGATCAGGTAATGGGAGTGGCAACGTAAAAATGCATAAGGAGCCAGCAGCAGTTCATACCGGCGCAAGGGCTTGTCGATGAAATAACATTGCTGGTTGATTTTGAAGATGGAACCTCCGGGCACCGATTGCGCCCAAATAAGCTCATCGATGGTGACAGAGAATGGTTTTTGTTCGCTCTTCAGGTAGAGGCGGATGTCGTTGTGCGGCGAGAGGTTGTTGATGAGGGTTTCTATTTGCTTTGGGGTGTCGTGGTCGCTCATCTCCTCTTGTGCCTTCATAATGGCGCCAATCAAATCGTTGATGTCGAAGGGTTTGGTGATGAAGTCGATGGAAGAAAAGGCAATGGCTTCCAATGCGTACTCCTCATGGGCCGACATGAATATGATTTTCATGTTTTTGCAATCGATGCGGCTGAGCAGTTCGAAAGCCGTTCCATCGTTCAGTTCAACATCGAGCAACAAAATGTCGGGGTGCCCACTCGCGATCTTTTTTTCAGCTTCCCGGATACTCCCGGTGATACCGGTGACGGTGATGTTATCGAATGATTGGGCAATGATTTGGTAGGCCAATTGAGCCAGAAAATGGTCATCCTCAATAATTAACAGCCGTGTTTTTTTCATAATTGTATGGTTATTTGAGGGATGGTGATTCGTACAAGGGTTCCTTTCTGATCCGACAATCTGCTTTTGTCGATAATTTCGATGCTGGTCCGTTTCCCGGACTCTTTTTGCAGCACCATCAATCTTTCTTTGGTTATTTTGGTCGCCATCGATTGGTGTTGAGCCTGTTGGGCATGGGTGCTTTTATCTGCACTTTCAATCCCGATTCCATTGTCGCTGATCTCAATCACGGTCGATTTTTCGTGTTTGAATATCCTGATTTCAATGTAGCAGGAACTGTTTATTTCCAGGAATCCATGCTCAATGGCATTTTCAATGAAGGGTTGGGTGAGCATAGGGGGAATGGCCGTGTTGCTAACCTTCAACTCGTCGTCGATGATGAGCTGGTAATTGAAGGGGTCCCAAAAGCGTAACTGTTGCACACTCAAGTAATCCAGTATCAATTCCGATTCCTCCTTGATGGAGATGTATTCGAAGTTGGAGCTTTGCAGAACATTGCGCATCAGCTTGGAAAATGATGAGAGCAATTTCGACGATTTCTCTTGGTCGTTTTCCAATATATAGAGTTGGAGTGCATTGAGCGCATTGAATACAAAGTGGGGGTTCATCTGTAGCCGCAACAGCCGCTGTTTGTTGCGGATGGAACGCAGGTGTGTTTTCAGGCGGAACTGATAAAAAACCAGCAGGATGATGATAATGGATAACAAGGCGATGGAGACCAAAAAGAAAATTAGGTAGTTTTGTTTGTATAGTTTTTCTTTGGCATCCTGTGCTTGTAGGTTCAATTCTTGAATTTTTTGGTCTTTCTTTTCTGTATGGTAAATCAACTCCATGGTGGCCATGTGCTGCAAGTTCTTCTCATTGATTAGGGAATCCTTGAATTGTGAGCTCAATTTGAACAATGAAAAGGCTTTGGCATAATTTCCGGTTGCTTCGTAAAGCTCGGCCAATAGCGCCGATGATTCGGTGGCCTGGAATTTCGATCCTTTTGATGTGGCGATCTCCAGTGCTTTTTCAAGATGGAAAATTGCGTTGGATGTGTTGTTGGTTTTCAGGAAAGCTTTGCCTAGGTTGGTGTGTGTCACCGAAAGTAATATCAGGTCGCCTATTTGAGTGTGAAGCACCAGTGCCTTGTTGAGGTAATCCAGCGCCTTGTTGTACTCTTTCCGTTCCAGATAGACGTTGCCAATGGAGGTGAAGTTGATGGCTTGGCCAATTTGTGAGTTGATGCGTTCGTTGTAATCAAGCGACCTCTGGAAATAGTGGAGGGCCGAGTCGGTCATCTTCATGTTGAGATAGGCTTCGCCAATGTTGTTGAAATTCATGGCCAAACCCAAAGTGTTCGATATTTTTTCCGACAGGTCGATCGATCGGCGGAAATATTCGATGGCGGTGTTGTTTTGTTGCAGGCTGATCTTCACGTTCCCGATGCTGTTGAGCGAAACACTGATGTTGAAGGTGTCGTTGGTTTGTTCCGCATATTTTAACGCCTTCATATGCGCATTGATGGCCAGAATATTTTCATCTACCCGACGAAACACCACGCCCAGCTGGTTATTGTATTCGGCCAGCAGCTTTGGGTCTTGCAACTGTTCGGCGATTTGCACCGCTTTGGAGCAGTACTTGATGGCCGATGCGAAATTGGAACGTTGCCGTTCCCGCTTCCCAACCAGGTTGTAAATATAGGCCTCCTGCTGCATGAGTCCTGATTTTTGGCAAATCAGCAACGCTTCTTCGAGTTGAAGATCCAAGGTGGGTGTTAGTATCTTATTGTTTGCAAAATTATTGGTGGATTGGTTGATCAGGGTGGAAACCATGATGGAGTCGCTTACAATGTTCGAATAGACGAGCCCGTTGGTTTGACCAAACAAGGTTGCTAGGGAAGCCGTAAAAGTGATCAGCAGAAATGCTTTTTTCATTATTTATGGTTTGACAAGGGAAATATAATAATTATTTGTTTTGCGGCAACCTTTTATGGCAATGATTTATGAACACTACGCGAGGCTTTGTTAACAAATAGTGAGTTTAATTTTAATTTATGGATCACCTTATTCTCGGGTTGAACCCTTTTCTTTATACTTTTGCACGGGATTTGTAAAATATAGTCTTTAAAACATTTTCATGAAGATAGGTTCGCTTGATTTGGGTTTCTCACCCTTGCTGTTGGCTCCCATGGAGGATGTCACCGATGTGCCATTCCGCATGCTTTGCAAAAAGTACGGCGCCGATTTGATGTACACCGAGTTCGTTAGCGCCGATGCCCTCATCCGTGATATTGAGAGCACCAAAAGGAAGTTGACCATCTTGGACGAGGAGCGCCCGGTGGGGATCCAGCTTTATGGAAAAGAGATCGAACCCATGGTGGCTGCAGCCATCATTGCCGAGGCTGCCAATCCCGAATTGATCGACATCAACTTCGGCTGCCCGGTGAAAAAAATT
>JAGPIS010000216.1 GCA_018054835.1 Breznakibacter sp.
GAGCTATGCAATATATTCATTCAATACTTTGGTTCATGTCGTTTCCGGCATGCATCATCATTAGTTACTACTTGTCGCTTTTCATGCTTAAGAAATTGGGCAAATACGATCCGGTCAGTGATGACCACGCGGTAGAGTAGTTCTAAAGCCTCGCGTTTGCGGGGCTTTTGCTTTTATACCAAAAAATCTCGATTATACTCATATGGGTATTCTATTTTGTTTTGTCGAGTGTATTGCTCTGCAAATGGTCCGGTTGATGAAGTTTGCTGTTTTTTTGCCGAGTGGTTGGGATTTGAATATCTTTGCATCATAAATAAAAAACAAAGCTATGGAAACCAATTCAAAAAACATTGCCATTGTCAGCTATATCACACTGATTGGATGGGTGATCGCCTTGATCATGAAAAACTCATCCAACGACCGTAGTCCTTTCACCACGTTTCACTTGCGCCAGTCGTTTGGGGTGGGTGCCGGGGGATTTGTGCTCTCCACCTTACTGGGTTTCGTGCATCTTTGGTCGCTCATTCAGATTGTGAACCTGCTGGTGCTGGTGCTGATGATTGTGGGCATCTTGAATGCCAATGCCGGCAAGGAGGAGCCCCTGCCTTTCGTGGGTAAATTCTTCAATGAGAAGTTGACTTTTATCCAGTAGTTTCGATCCTCTGGAAGAAGAAATAAAAAATCACGCAAAGCATGACGGCGCAGTTTTACTGGTTTGTCCTCTTTGCGTGATATTTTTTGTCCCAAACGGGCGGCTTAGTTCTCTTGGCTGTCGCTTCCGCCAAACTCCATCAGGTAAGCCTTGATGAAATCGTCGATTTTGCCATCCATCACAGCCTGCACGTTCGAGGTCTGGTAATCGGTGCGGTGGTCTTTCACCCGGCGATCGTCAAATACGTAGCTCCGGATTTGCGAACCCCACTCGATTTTTTTCTTGCCGGCCTCCACTTTGGCTGAAGCCTCGCGCCTTTTGTTTAGCTCTATCTCGTAGAGTTGCGAGCGCAGCAACCTCAAGGCATTGTCCTTGTTGCCAAACTGTGAGCGGCTCTCGGTGTTTTCGATCACGATGCCCGAGGGCGCATGTCGAAGGCGCACGCCGGTTTCCACCTTGTTCACATTCTGGCCACCAGCACCGCTGGATCGGAATGTCTCCCAAGTGATGTCTCCCGGGTTGATGTCAATCTCGATGGTGTCGTCCACCAATGGGATCACAAATACCGATGAGAAAGAGGTCATCCGTTTTCCCTGGGCGTTGTAAGGGGAGACACGCACCAGGCGGTGCACCCCGTTTTCGCTCTTCAGGTATCCATAGGCCATGTCGCCCTCCACTTGCATGGTGACGGTTTTAATGCCGGCTTCATCGCCATCCTGGAGGTTGGTGACCTCCACCTTGTAACCTTTGCTTTCGCTCCAGCGCAGGTACATGCGGTAAAGCATCGACGCCCAATCCTGGCTTTCGGTGCCACCTGCCCCGGAAACAATTTTTATCACTGCTCCCAGTTTGTCCTCTTCACGCCGCAGCATATTATCAAGCTCCAGGTTTTCAATCATTTCCACAGCTTGATTGTAGGCCTGTTCCACCTCTTCTTCGGTGGTGATCTCTTCTTTTAGGAAATCGTAAGTGAGCTGAAGCTCATCAACGGCAGTTTTCACCTTTTTGTAGCCTTCAATCCACTTTTTGTGTTCCTTAACTTTTTTCATGTGGACTTCAGCCGTCTTGGCATCGTCCCAAAATCCTGGCGCCTGTGTGCGCAATTCATCTTCTTCCAGTTCAATCATTCGACGATCGACGTCAAAGATACCTCCTTAACGCTAACTCACGTCCGCTAAGATCTTTTATCTGATCTTGTGTTACCATAATGATATATTTTTTTAGTGGGGTAAAGATAGTAAAACGGGCAGACATAATCCCATTTTATCCTCCATAAAAGCGGGTTCTACAAACCCCGGCTGTGGAACTGGATGCCCAGCAGCGTGATGTCGTCGAAAACCGACTCGCGGTTGATCATTTTTCCCATCAGGTTCTCTATCTCCCGAATGGTTTCGTTGATGGGATTGGGTTTTTGTACGATGGCCGTAATCTCATCCTGACTGCTGTCGATCTCGGTGCCATTATCCAGTTCGATGAGCCCGTCGGTGAAGGCCACCAGTTTCGATCCAGGTGAAATATAGAGGCTGCCTGTTTCCACGGTTGGTATTTGGTCGAGCATGCCAAGGCCTATGCATCCTTTGTCAAGCGAGGAGACGCTCTGTTTCTTCGCATCGTACAGCAGGGGTGGCAGGTGGCCGGCGTTCACATATTCGAGTTTGCCGGTGATTTGGTTGTAGCGACCTATGAAAAAGGTGATGAACTTTTCGTTTTTGGCACTTTCGTTCACCCGGTCGTTGAGTTGTTGCACCAACCGTTTCAGGCTGATGCCCGAATTGAAGAGCGACCGCACAACGGCCTGGAAATTCGACATCAGCATGGCTGCCGACAACCCTTTGCCCGATACGTCGGCAATGCAGAATCCTATGGAATAGCGCGAAAGGCGCATCACATCGAAATAGTCGCCACCAATGCCCAGTTGGGGCAAATAGAGTGAGGCGATGCTGAACCGGGTGCTTTTGGGTAAATTGTCGGTGCGGGGAATCAACCCGCTTTGGATGCGTGAGGCCAGCTCCATCTCCTTTTTAATGGCTTCTTGTTCGAGCAGCACTTTTTGCATGCGCTTGTTCTCGATAAATACCACAATCAGGTTGGAGATGATTTGGATGAGTTTTAAGTGCTTGATAGTTGGGCTGATGCCGGCCAGATCCTCCTCCTCGTCTCCAATGAGGACGAAACCAATCAGTTTGAATTTGTGGTACAACGGGATCACCGAGTCAAAACCCTTCAGTTGTGGGGGGTGGTTGAAAGTGATGTTTTCTATTTTCGTGTAGTGGAGCAGATCGCGCTCCACATCAATCTGCATCGCCTCTTCCGGCTTCACACCACTAATCAGTAGGTTTTCCCAGCCTCGGGCACCATGGGTGTAAACCAAGATTTTGCCTACTTCAAGCTCTTCCCTCAAAACAATTTCAAACTCACCAACAAGCTCATCCACTGAATGTTCTTCGTTGATGGTTTGAGCAATATCCAGAATAATATTCAGACGCTCTTTGTACAAT
>JAGPIS010000217.1 GCA_018054835.1 Breznakibacter sp.
ACAAGGGCAAGTTGGTTTTGCGGTCGAAAACTCTGCCCTTCACATACGATACCGGCTTGGGTCGAAGCTCTTGGGGCAATTCGAAACTGTAAATCTCTTTGCGCATCATTTTTTCCGCCAGTCCATCTGAAGAGAAGTAGGCTCTTGTTCCAGCGGTATTGATCACCAGTCCTATTTCATCGGCAGGCGTGTTGATGGGGTAGCCGATGTTCACAGGGGCTTGCCAACGTCCTGTCTCCTTATTTTTTTTGCTCAGGAAAATATCCATCCTACCCATGCCTGGCCATCCTTCCGAGGAGAAATAGAGAGAGCTGTTGTCGGGATGGATAAAGGGTGAGGCCTCATCCTCTTCGGTGTTGATGCTGTTACCCAGGTTTTCAACATCACCAAAAATTGGAGTGCCATCACTTCTGTAATCAACCACGGAGGCTTTCCAAATGTCTTTTTTGCCAATGCCCCCCATTCGTCCGCTCACAAAGTAGAGGGTTTGTCCGTCGGCCGAAAAGCAAGGCTGCGACTCCCAAAAGGGGGTGTTCACCGGTGAATCCAAATTGACGGGTTGTGACCATCCGGTGGCAGTTTTTTGTGAGAAATAGATGTCGCAACCCCCTTCGGAATCTCCGCGTCCACAAGCGGTGAAAAACATCCAGCGCCCATCGGCCGAGAGCGATTGTGCACCTTCGTTGGTGTCGGTGTTGATGGCAGGCATCGACTGCCGGGGTTGCCAAATGCCATCCTTGCGGGTGCTGATGTAGAAATCCTCGTTGAAATAGGCCGAAGTGTAAGGCAAGTTTTTTTGCGACAGGAACAGCGTGGAATCGCGCGGCACCAATACGGTGAACACCATCTGCTCCTCATCGGCCGTTAGGCTGGGCCAATACTCATCGTATCGGGTGTTGATGCCTTCACCCACATTTACAGGAGTGAATAAAACCGGCTTTTTTACTGTCTCCCGGGCAAAATAGGTTCGCTCAATCCAAGTATCTGGATTCAAACGGGTTCTTTTCCCTTTGCTGTATTGCTTGAAAAGGTTGAACCATTCGATGGCTTGGTCGTACTGACCGGTATGGTACAGGGATAGACCTGCATTGAAGTAGGCTGGGACAAAGAATGTGGAATCCAACGCGATGGCCTTTTCAATGGTGGTAAACTCCTGGTCGTAACTTTTTTGTGCATGGAAAATTTCAGCCTTCAAATAATAGGCCTCCTTGAATTTGCTGTCTTTTTCTATGGCACTGTTGAGTTGCGCTATGGCGTGGTCGAATTCATTCTGGACAAAAAATGACTGTGCCTGCTTGAAAAATTCAATGGCCTTTTTCGAGCGCGTGGAATACTCCTTTTGCGCCGAAAGGTTTCCGGTGATGAAAATCCCCAAGAGTAGAATCGCTAGTTTGATATGGTTGATGGTCATGATGCCTGTTTTTTATGGATTGTCACTTATGTCCGCCAATTTGCATTTCTCCCCGTTGTTTCAACCCCAGCGAGAGTTTCATATTCCAAGCGGACATCTGTGATTTATTATACTTGCAAAACCAATAAAGGTTCATTAAGATTCCTTAAAAGATGAAAAAATAATCGACTACCATTCCTTTAGTGCCGCTTAGCTTCTATTGCAGTGCCGATGCTATAACTTGCTGGGTTTGTTGCATCAATTCATCGTGGTTGTTTTTGAAATCGCACGTTTTGATGGGCGGATGGATGATCAACTGGGTGCGCCCAGGGCGCAGGTTGAAAAATCCCTTTCCAAGTATTTTGTGGGTATCCCTGATGGAGACGGGAAGGATGGGCAGCTCCAGCTCGAAAGCAATTTTAAAGGCTCCTTTCTTGAACCGGCTCATCTGGTTCGATCCGCTTCGGGTCCCTTCTGGGAAAATCACCACCGAGGAGCCGTTTTTCAGGTTCTTTTTTGCGGCTTCAATGCTTTGTATGGCCGACCTTGCCGAGGTTCGGTCGATGAATATGTGGCCCACTTTTTCGCTGGCCCAGCCAATGCCTGGGGCATTACGCAACTCCTTTTTCATCACCCATTTGAAGTCGATGCCCAAATACCCGTAAAGGACAAATATGTCGTAGCCGCTCTGGTGGTTGGCCACAATTACATACGATTGTTTGGGGTCGATGTGTTGGCGTCCCTTTACCGTCACCAACATGGGGGTGATCCAACTGCTGATTTTTGCCCAAAGCACTCCAAAATAACTGCCGATACGTGGCGCAAACAGCATGGCGAATATGGCGGCAAACAACGAGCAAACTATCGTTTCCACAAAAAACAGTGGGAAGAATATTAAATACTTGTATGGCTGGTACAACCAGAATGTGATCCGTTTCATTTTTCGGTTTTTCCTGAGTGATTATTCTGTTCCATTAATCCGGTTCAAAAATAGCCATTTTTTATCATCCGCTTGGGGTGTTGTTCCTTTTTATGCCGATATCGTTATGTTGAGTTGATTGTAATTGGACATGAAACGACAAAAAAAGTATCTTTGAGAAAAAAATGCTTTTAATAAACGATTCTACCTGTTTGAAATGTGGCTTGTGTCAAAAGAATTGTCCCGCTGGGGCTATTGATCTTTTGTCGTATGCCATCGATGGGGATTTGTGTATTGAATGTTTCCATTGTGTTGCTGTGTGCCAGTCCAACTCTGTCACCCACCTTTCGTTGCCACCAGTGGAAGCGGTGGAAGCTTTTCCGCGGCGGTATGAATTGAAAAACCTCATCCTCCAGCGCCGTTCCGTCCGCCACTATTCGAAGCGACAGCCAAGTGTCGAACTTTTAAAATCATTCATTTCCGACCTTCGATACAGTCCCACGGCCACCAATGCCCAGTCGCTCTGTTTTTCACTGGTCACCATTTCCGAAGTCATTCAGCAGGTCAACGACCTCACCATTCAAACTTTCCGCAAGGCGTTGAAACCTTTGGGGAACCCATTTTTGAAACCGTTGATGAGGATCGTGTTGGGTAAGGTAGGTTATAGGCGGTTGAACCGTTATCGACTTAAGTTTGCCCAACCCCAAAACCCAAGAATGGTGGTTTATAATGCCCCGGCCATTATTGCGGTACACGCTCCTAAGGACAAGAACAGCTTGGCAGCCATGGATGCCTCCATCTGGCTTGGGCAGTCGGTGCTTTATGC
>JAGPIS010000218.1 GCA_018054835.1 Breznakibacter sp.
TGGTCGGAGGCCGGGTCAAGCCTCAAGAAGTCAATGCAAAATGCCGTCGTAAGGGCAGTCAAAGCTGAATCGGCGCTGGAGTAGGCCGCGGCGGTAATCCCCAGTAGAAACAAGATTCCTGCAAATAAGCCAAAGTGATTCAAGGCCAAGGTGGGAAACAGGTCATCGGTATGGGCAGGAATGGCGATTCCTTTTTGAGCCGAAAAGAGATAGAGCATCACTCCCAACGCCAAAAACATAAGGTTGGCAATGATAAAAGCCAAGCTGAACCAATAGAGGTTCTTCTGTGCTTCTTTACGATTTTTGCAGGTCAAACTCTTCTGCATCATATTCTGATCCAATCCATTGAGCACGATCACCATACCCAGTCCTGCAAAAAACTGTTTGAAGAAATTGGTTTTGCTTTTCCAGTCCCAGTCCAGAATCTGACTATAGGGATGGTTGACCACCTCTCCCACCAGTTGTTTGAAGCCTTGATTCAACTCTTTGGAAATAACCACGATGGTGAGCCCAACCGAGAGCAGGATGAAGAGCGTCTGGAGGGAGTCGGTCCATACCACCGTCTTAATGCCGGCCCGAAAGGTGTAAAGCCATATCAGGAATATGGTAATCAGCACCGTGGTCCAAAAGGGGACGCCCAGTTGGTTGAAAACGGCAATTTGCAAAACGCCCGCCACCAAGTAGAGCCGAAAAGAGGCACCAATGGTTTGCGACAGCAGGAAGAAAAAGGATCCTGTCCGGTAGGTACGCTCGCCAAAGCGGATGTTCAAATAGGTATAAATACTCACTAGGTTCAGCTTATAGTATAGCGGAATTAAAACTAGGGCAATAATCCAGTACCCCACGAAGTTCCCTAACAGGAACTGGAGGTAAAACCAATTGGAGTGCCCCACTTCCCCGGGAACCGAAACAAATGTTACCCCTGATATGGTGGCGCCAATCATGCCAAAGGCCACCAGATACCAAGGCATTTGCCGGTTTCCCGTAAAGAAGGTCTCATTTCCAACCTTACGGCTCGAATAATAGGAGACAATTAATAGCATGGCAAAGAAACAGCCAATAACAATTAACGATATGGTGGTAGTCATTAAGAAAGTAGTTTTTGAGATTAGTATTGGAATACAGTGGCAGCACTCTCATAATTGGTTTTGCTGAGAGCTGAAACCGTATAATAATACTTATTTTTATTGGAACATGAAGCATCCAGCATCACTTTTGTATCGGAGGTAACCATAATTATGGCAGAGGCATCGGAATAATCAGCTGTTCTCCCTTTTTTGAAGCGGTAAACCACATAATTTTTAGCACCTTCAACGGGTTGCCATGCCAGAGTTAGTTGTTTTCCCCCTTGGCTAACCGTTGCATTTTGAGGCGTTAGCACCACCATCCTATCAATCCGGGGATTCTCGGGCACCAAAGCAAAAGAAGGATAAGAATTCTTCAATAATCGTTGTTTCAGACGTTTGGGATTTTGTGCCATGGTTTTAGCACTAAAATACATGCTCCCCGCTACATTAGGCTGCTGACGGAGCAATTCGATCTGCCTAACGATCTCCTTGGAAGAGTGCCACGCTTTCTCTTTGGCTTTGGGGTTGATGCGGTACCACGCCTGCCCAATATAAACCGGGCAACCATAGGAGTGATCGTTCCACCACTTCACCAAAATCTGATAATCGGCCACCTCTTTGCCAATTTCCCAATAGATTTGGGGCGTCACGTAATCGATCCACCCTTCCTTTTGCCATTTGAGGATATCCGCATAAAGGTCATCGTAGTTGGTGACGCCGGCCTTGGTTTGTGAGCCGAGCGGATCAACTGAGGCATTACGCCAAACGCCAAAGGGTGAAATACCAAATTGCACCTCCCGTTTGATGGATTTTATGGTGTCGCTGATCTGCTTGATGATCAAATCAACGTTGTTGCGTCGCCAGTTGTCTTTTTCTGATGCCAAATAGCCCGCCGGAAACATTTCGAACGCTTCCTGATCGGGAAACTCCTGCCCTTTAATGCGGTAGGGATAGAAATAATCGTCCATATGGATGGCATCAATATCGTAACGACGCACAATATCGGCCACCACACAGCTTACATAATCGCGCACCGCCGGGATGCCAGGGTTGAGGTACTTGGTCTTGCCATAAGTGACGAAATGGCTTGGATTTTTTTGATAATAACGGTTTTCGGTGATTGTTCTTTTCGCTGTATCCACCTCTGCTCGGTATGGGTTGAGCCAGACATGCACGTCCAGGCCACGCTTGCGCGATTCGGCAATGACAAAGTCAAGGGGATCATACATGGGTTGCGGTGCCACGCCGCTTTTACCGGTAAGGAAAACAGACCAAGGTTCCAATGCAGAATTGTAGAGCGCATCACACGCAGGCCGAATCTGGAAAACAACTGCATTCAATCGGTAAGCTTTTGCTTGATCCAGAATATGCAACATCTCGGCCTTTTGGCGTTCCACCTCCAAATTATCGGCCGACGGCCAATCAATGTTGGCTACCGTAGCAATCCATACCGCGCGCATTTCCCTCTTGGGATTGGCCCAAAGTATCAGCTGCGACGAACCGAGCAGCAACAACACCATCCATAGTTTCTGAAACATCTTTCCTGATTTTTTAGTTGTAATACATACTACAAAAATACAAACACAAACCACAACTCCAAGAGGTTTGATAATAAATTTGCACAATTATTAACAAAGAGTCAGGAAACAGTGATCAGGGAGTAGTTCGAAGAGTTAAAGCGTCGGAAACTTAAAAAGTCGACGAGTTCACAAGTCTTAATTCCTGATAACCAATCAGTAAATAAACACCAGTAAGCAGTAATCAGTGAATGCCCAGGAGTGGGCAATAGTATCAGTAACCGTATTCAAGCGGAGCGGAGCTAACGGATGATAAGCCAAAAAGCAATGAAGCCCCGCAGCGGGCGAGATTTTTAAATAGATCAAAGTCCGACGTCCTGAAGGGACAGCTTATTTCAGCCGGAGGCATCGCCTCGGGAACTAATCATCCAAAGACAAAGTGCCTGAAAGGGCGGCTAAATATCGTCATGCTTAAATCTCAATCACAATGAGTTAAGCCGCCCATCCAGGGCTCATTCACCATGATCACCGTCTATCCC
>JAGPIS010000219.1 GCA_018054835.1 Breznakibacter sp.
ATTTCTCCTGCTCATCAAACTTCACACTATCCTTTTGAAAAAATTCACCTTTATCGTAACGATGCAAGATGTCTTCGTAATAATCCTTGCTCCCGCCGGTATATGGTTTTTGTATGCAACGCCCGCTAGGGGTGTGGTAACGGGCAACTGTCAACCGCAGGGCTGAGCCGTCGGGCAGTGGGATTTGCTGCTGCACCAAGCCTTTTCCAAAGGAACGACGTCCGATGACAATACCCCGGTCGTTATCCTGTATGGCACCGGCAAAAATTTCACTGGCCGAAGCCGAAAACTCATCGATCAGCACAATCAGCTTGACATCCTGGCAACTTCCAGCTCCATTGGCATTGACATCCTGACGAGGTTGAGAGCGCCCTTCGGTATAAACAATCAGGTCGCCTTTTTTCAGGAACTCATTGCACATCCGGATCACCGCATCGAGCAAACCACCCGAGTTGCCCCTGAAATCCATAATCACCTGTTTGCAACCTTGCGACTTGAGTTTGGCCAATGCCATAATCATTTCGTCGTAAGTGGTTTGGGCAAAGCGGTCAATTTTCACATAACCTGTTTGATCGTTCACCATATAAGAAACATCGACGCTGTAAACAGGGATAGCATCGCGAACAATATCAAAATTCAATTTTTGAGATCCCCGAAGAATGGATACCTTTACTTGGGTGCCCATCTCACCTCGGAGTTGTTTCATCACCTTATCGGTGGATATTTTTTTTCCTGCGATGGATGAGTCGTTCACGGCAACAATACGGTCGCCAGGCAAGATTCCCAATTTAGCCGAAGGGCCACCTGAAATCACACTGATGACCAACACTGTGTCGTTCTGCATGCTAAATTGAACGCCAATACCGCCAAAGTTGCCCTCCAACTCCTCGTTAACCTGCTGGAGATCTTTGGCAGGAATGTAAACGCTGTGGGGGTCAAGCTTCTCGAGCAACTGCGGAATAAGCTCTTCCACCATTCCGGACGTATTAACCGTATCGACATATTCCGATGATATGAGATCAATGACGGTATTCAACTTGTTGCTTTGCGGATAAATGAGCATCGAGCGGTTGGGAGAGCCAGCGCCCTGACTTCCGATTAACTTACCAATCAAGACTCCAACAGCAATTAGGATTCCGAAGATAAATGGCATTATAATTTGAAGACGTCTATTCATGTGTTTTTATATTTTTATAATCAGTTCTTGTTAAAAAATTCCAGAAACAATTCAAAAAAATGCATCAGGGGCAATCGCAGGGTTTTGGTGGTGAATGACGTTTATGGTATGTTTTAGGATGGCGGTGGTTTGCACGCTTCTGCGACTGACAGGCCGAGAGAGCCAAAAAAGTCAAACTAAAAAAAACCAAAAATCCAGTTCTAAATCCAGTTCTAAATCTTATCTTCATGTTCAGCGAATAATAATGTCCTCTTCAATCTGATCGACCTCTATGCCGGCACGCAGTAAAAGTTCGATGCCATCGTCCTTATGGTATCGCTCCGAATAGACCACTCGTTTGATACCCGCCTGAATAATCAACTTGGCGCACTCAATACATGGAGAAGCGGTGACATACATGGTGGCACCTCGGGAACTGTTGTTGCTACGTGCCACCTTGGTAATGGCATTGGCTTCGGCATGGAGCACATAAGCCTTGGTATGCCCCTCCGAATCTTCACACTCATTTTCGAATCCCGAAGGCGTGCCGTTGTAACCGTCGCTGATGATCATCTTATGCTTGACCATAATGGCACCAACTTGCCGCCTTTTGCAATATGAGTTTTGCGCCCAGATACGAGCCATGGCCAAATAACGCTGATCCAGCAGATATTGTTTCTTATCGGAGTTCGTCAATGTACTACTCATAATGTTATATCAATTCACAAATTTAATGAATATTTCAAACACAACTTATTGTTAAATCATTATTTCGTCCTTAGGGGAATCTTTCTTAAGGCCGTCCTTCCAAGGCGCATCATAATTTAAATACGAAAAAACAGTGGGTGCCAAAGAGCTAACAGGACCATACAAATACGATGCCTCATGATCGTTCGGTTCAATTAAAACCGATTCTTTTTCGAAGAAAGTTAGGATACTGATCAAAACACTCACCACAAACAGATACTTGAACCCAGAAAAGAAAGCGCCTGCAATTCGGTTGATGAAGCCAAGTGCCATGCCTTCCACCATTTTGTCCAAAGCTTTGGCAACTAAATGAATTGCAACGACAATCGCTAAAAACACAAGCAAAAAAGCCACGAGGCCCCAATACTTAAAATCCCACAAAGTACCCAGCCATTGCGAAAAGGAGTTGCTGATAAAAATAGCCCCCAATAAACCAGCAGTCAAGGCAATAAAAGAAGCCAGCTCTTTAATAAAGCCATTAACGGCACCTTTTATCAAGGCAAAAATGATGATAATCCCAATCACTACGTCAAACAAAATCATGAAAAAGGATGTTAAGTATAAAATGCTAAGATAGCGCCTTCAACAGTTACGGCAAAAAAAACAAAGGTTTAATAATTGTAAATTCAAACAGTTTATATTTGTCCAAAATTTATCATTACCGCCCCTCGTCATAAACAAATCCATAGAGCCATGATGTTTCTAAGCATTTTCGACACCACCCTACCACTAACCAATCCTGTTCTAAAGTTCCTGTTGATTTTACTGATCATACTTTTTGCCCCCATCATCCTAAACCGTTTCAAGATACCACACATCCTAGGGTTGATAATCGCTGGGGCAGTGGTGGGACCCAACGGACTCAACTTGATGATGCGCGACAGCAGCATCATCCTATCGGGTACAGCAGGGTTGCTTTACATCATGTTCTTGGCAGGATTGGAGATCGACCTGAATGAATTCAAAAAGAACAGCCTTAAAAGTCTCACTTTCGGCCTGTACACCTTTCTGATCCCAATGACGCTTGGCATATTTGCCGGCATATTTGTCCTAAAACTGTCAACACTGACTTCAGTCCTACTGGCGTCCATGTTTGCCTCACACACCTTAATTGCCTATCCTATTATCAGCAAATTGGGCGTCACACGCAACAGAGCTGTCAATATTACGGTTGGGGGAACCATGATCACCGATACACTTGCCCTATTAGTCCTTGCAG
>JAGPIS010000220.1 GCA_018054835.1 Breznakibacter sp.
CCGAATTCGTAGCGTCCCAAATCGTAATATCCCGTCACGGTCATCCTCGCCACGTTGTCGAGGAATTTTACCGGTTTAAGGTTGTTGAGCGAGTCGATGGCGTCGGCCGTGCTGTGGTCCACTTTCGAAAGCCCTTCCGGCCGCACTTGGTTCCAATAAGTAGTGTCGCGGTTGGTGGCCTCCTTCATTTTCACAGTCTCGTAACTCAGCGCCGGCATGCTTAGCACCACTTCTTGCCTGGGGCTCAAATCCACTTTATCAACGGTATTGGCCAGCCGGTAGTTCAGTTCCAGCCGTTTTTTGGTCGAGTTAACCGGAATGTAATCGAGCCGGGCTTCAATTTCGTTGCGCTTAAAGAAACAGAGGGAATCGTCGATTAACTGGTAACTACTACTCAGCCTCAACTCCTTGACGAAATTGATGTTGCTCTTTTCCGACAAGGTGGCATCAATGTCGATAATTGCAAATTGATTGGTTTCCAGAGTGAACGTCCCTTCGAAAGTTTTGTCGCCCGGCCGTTTGGGTTTGAATTTGATCACATATTGCTTCCCCCTTCCCGATTCAATGCTGTCGGTGAGGTAGTAATTGTAATAAAAAGGGCCATTGTCGGCAATGGGGCTGATAAAACTTTGTCCGAAAATGACCATAATATTGCTGTAAAAATTCACCTCCATATCCAAGGCGCTGGAGTATCCCGATATTTCGTAATCCTTCAGAATGTTAAGCCCGGTAGTGCGATCGGCCAATATGGTCGATTTCTGCTTAAGTGGATCTTTCTGCAATTCATTGAATGTGAGTTGTTCCGAAAAATAAACCGGCAAATACCGGGTACTGTCGTCGGAATAGCGCATCAGGTTTTGGCCGTTTTTAAACAACCACGACTCCTGCAGCTTATCGCTGATGTTGTTGAGGGCAAATTCCCATTTGCTATACTTTTGATAAGAAGCCTGGTTATGGTTTTCAGGGTTGTTGCGTTTTTTATTGTTGATCACCAGACGGGTCAACCTCTGAGCTTCCCCATTGGGCTTCACCTTGATTTCGCCCAAAGCCACAGTCGATGGGGAGAGCAACACCAACATGGTGTCGCCTTTGAACTGGTTGGCCGGAATCAAACGCTCGTTGTAACCAATCAGCTTGAAACCAAGGGTGTCTTTCCGCATATCGGCTTTGAGCCTGAAGAAGCCGTCCAAATCGCTTGAAGCACCATTTTGAGTGTTCTTGATAAAAACATTGACAAAGGGAAGGGTTTCGAAAGTTTCAGAATCCTTCACCACACCCTTGACCACACTCTGCCCGCCAGCAGAAGTTGTCAGCAGCAAAATCAGTGTAACGAAAAAATAAAATATCCTTTGGTTGGCTGTTGTCATACAATGATAAAAATCATTCAAATATAGATCGAAAGTAATGCAGTTGCATCCTTTTCTGTCCTGAATGTTGTTTTTCACAAACGAACAGAACTTAAATTTGTTTTGAGTATCACCCAAATGCACCTCGCAACCGGGAAAGGATGTTTGTATGGCAATGTTTTTTCGTCATTCATGGTTTGTTTTTCTATTTTTGTAAGCAAAGAAGCTGGAATGTTTTTAAAAAATTTGCACATACTGAATTTCAAAAGCATCGAAGGGGTTGATTTGGATTTCACATCCGGCATCAACTGTTTTGTGGGTGATAATGGTGCCGGGAAAACCAACCTCTTGGATGCCATCTACTACCTGGCTTTTTGCAAAAGTTTCCTGGGTATTGGCGATGCCCAAAATATCCGGCACCATCAATCTTTTTTTGTTTTGCAGGGAAATTTCCAGCGCATGAACGACTTGGAACAGATTTATTGCGGGTTTAAACGCAATCAGAAAAAACAGTTCAAACGCAACAAAAAGGATTACGAAAGACTGGCCGAGCATATTGGACTATTGCCCCTGGTGATGATCTCCCCCAACGACGAGCTGCTGATTACCGAAGGGGCTGAGGAGCGCCGCAAATATATGGATGGGGTAATTTCGCAATACGACCGCAACTATTTGTATAGTTTGATGCGTTACAACAAACTGCTGGTGCAACGCAACGCCTATCTCAAGCAATGGCGCGAGCAGGGTGGTGGCGATGAGGGGCTGCTCGAAGTGCTCGATGCCCAACTGGGCGTGCTGGGCAATGCCATCCACCAGCATCGCCAAAAATTCGTCGAAACCTTAGTGCCTGTTTTCAATCAATATTACCATTTGCTCTCGGGCGAACAGGAGCAGGTGGGCATGGTTTACCAGTCGGGGCTGCAGCAGTACGATCTAACACAAGGCTTGCTAGATTGCCGGCAGCGCGATTTACAACTGGGCTATACCACCAGGGGCATACACAAGGATGAATTGAACCTATTGCTGAATGGGTATCCCATAAAAAGGATCGGTTCGCAGGGGCAAAAAAAGTCCTTCCTCATCGCCTTGAAATTGGCACAATTCCAATTCTTAAGCCGACACAATGGCTTCAAACCCATATTGTTGCTCGACGACATATTCGACAAGCTCGACCTTAAGCGAGGAGCCAACCTGATTGCCTTGGTGGCCGACAATGCTTTCCATCAGATTTTTATCACCGACACCAACCGGGCACATCTGGAAGCTGTCCTGAGTGGCACAGGCAAGGAGTACCGGGTTTTTAATGTCAACAATGGGAATGTAACAGTAGCTGAATAATCAAGGGACATGGATAAACGAAAAAGCAACACACAAACCATTGCCGAAGTGATGGCTGAAATTTTGAAAGCCCAAAAACTCAACAAAGGGTTGTTTGAGCACCGCATCAAAGGACTTTGGGCACAAGTGCTGGGACCATCGGTGGCACGAGTCACCCGGCAGATTTATGTGGATAATGGGGTACTCTATGTTTACCTCAATTCCAGTGTGATTAGGGGCGAACTGCTGATGCTCAAGGATAAGATCATCAAGCGGCTTAACGATGCCGTGGGCGAAGAGGTGCTGCGCGATGTGGTGTTCCGCTGAAACATGAAAAAAGCCGGCAACCGGCTTTTTATATTTATATAATGGTTTTGCGCAACCACTCCTGCTTGCTGAAGAAAAACAGCGTCTCCTTTTCGGCATTTTCATC
>JAGPIS010000002.1 GCA_018054835.1 Breznakibacter sp.
CGTGATTGGCGAGGCCTTTATCCCGGGAACCTATACCGTTCCGGGGACAGCTACTTTGTTCAACGTGCTTTACCTCTCGGGTGGACCCTCTAAGAATGGCTCTTTCCGCGATATTCAACTGATCCGTTCCGGCAAAGTGGTGTCGCATCTCGATGTTTACGATTTTCTCATCAATGGCAATACTGCAGTTAATGTGCCATTGCGCGACGATGATATTGTGATGATACCAACCTACATCCATCGGGTACACCTGAATGGCCACTTCAAGCGCACGGGTATTTTTGAAGCCAAGGATGGTGAAACGGTGGCCGACATGGTAGGTTTTGCCGGTGGCTTCTCCGAAAATGCCAACCGAAGTCGCATCGAGCTATACCGCAAGGTGGGTTTTGAGCGCGAATTTCGCGATGTCAATCCCGAAAATATGGCTGGCATGACCATGGCCAATGGCGACAGCCTTTTTGTTGGGAAAATACTCGATCGTTTCTGCAACATGGTCACCATCAAGGGGGCGGTATTTATGCCGGGCAACTACGAGTACAACGAAGGCTTGACCTTGTCGGCTCTCTTGGCAAAAAGTGGCGGGGTGGTTGAAAATGCTTTCCTGAACCGTGGTTTTATAGAACGGCTCAAACCCGATTACACCAAAGAAAACATCTCCTTCAATGTGCAGGAGATTTTGAATAAAACATCCGATATCTCGTTGAATGCAGGCGATGTGGTGTTTCTCAATCGAATTGACGACATGCAGGAGCGGCAATTTGTGGCCATCACCGGCATGGTGCAGGCTGTAGGGCAATATCCATTTCGTGAGAATATGCGTTTGGGCGACCTGATCCTTTTGGCGGGTGGTCTCAAGGAGGCCGCATCGGGTTCTTCCATCGAAGTGATGCGCAAGTTGCCCTACGAGGAGGCTGATAAAGCCACCAACCGCACCTCGGAGCTTTTCCGTTTCTCTGTCTCGCGGCAATTGGAACTATCCGATGCCGGCGCTGACTTCATCCTAAATCCATTCGACCAGGTGTCGGTGCGCAAAATGCCGGGCTACCGCGAGAGCGGTCAGGCAACCGTTTCCGGACAGGTGTTTTATGCCGGCAATTATGGGCTCTCTTCCTATACCGAGCGCATCAGCGACCTGATCAAGCGGGCTGGAGGTATCACCCCAAATGCCTATCTGCCTGGAGCCCGTTTGGTGCGCAAGCTAAAGCTCAGCGAGGAGATGATTGAAGCCCGCAAGGAGATGGCCCGCAAGGACAGTACCTTGGATTTTACGTTACAGGATTTTGAGGTGATCAGCATCGATATGGAAAAGATCCTGAAGAATCCGGGGAGTCGCGAGGATATCTATTTGGAAGCCAACGATGAGTTGGAGATTCCCGGATATCTCTCCACCGTCAAGATGAGCGGGCAAGTTTTGAGCCCATCCTCAACTGTTTTTGTCAATGGGAATTCGGTTAAGGACTATATTTATATGAGTGGCGGGTTTGCCAACGATGCCCGCAAAGGACGCATCTACGTCATTTACCCCAACGGGGCTTCCGCTTCCACCAAAGGAAATTTCCTATTCCGAAGATACCCCAATGTCCTGCCTGGTTCCGAAATTGTGGTGCCACGCCGTCCACAACGTGAACGGATGAGTGCCCAGGCCTGGGTTGGCATAGGAAGTGCCATGGCCTCCATCGGCCTGACCATTGCCACTATTGCGACGTTGAATAAATAAAACATCAGTTCAATAGTTTAATAGTTCAATGGTTTAAATGAACTCAACTCTTTAACCCTTTAACTCTTCAACTCATTAACTCTACTAATTCATCATTCTTATGAAAAGTGAACGATATGAAGAGCTGTTTATTTGGCAGAAAGCACGAGAGGTTGCTAATGAGGTTTATTTGTGCATGAAGGAGTGTAAGGACTATGGTTTTCGCGACCAGTTTCAACGAGCTGCCGTTTCAATCATGAACAATATTGCAGAAGGCTTTGAACGGAATTCAAATAAGGACTTTATTCTTTTTTTAAGATATGCCAAAGGATCGTGCGGAGAGGTAAGGAGCATGAGCTATTTGGCAGAAGATTTTAGTTATATTGCTACTGAAAAAGCGGAAGACCTTAGGAGCAATTGTCGAAAAATATCATCTGGAATCTCATCCTTACAGAGATACCTGGCTCAATCAAAAAACAACAAGGCTTAACTCTTCAACCCTTTAACCTTTTAACTCTTCCACTCTTCAACTTTCTAACTCCTCAACTCTCTAGCATCATGAACTCAACCCCAATAGGCCCCATCATCAAGGACGATGAAATCGACTTGGTTGCCCTGGTAAAGACCATCTGGGCTGGCCGCAAACTAATTTACTATTCGGTGGGGATCGCCATCCTTATCGGGTTGATCATAGCCTTCACCAGTCCGGTGAAATATTCCGCTCAGGCCACCCTGCTGCCCTCTGCGGAGAAAAAGGGAGGCGGACTTGGTAACCTGAGTGCCCTTGCTGGTATGGCTGGGATTAATTTGGGAGGCATGATGGGCGATGCATCTGGCATCCCATCAGAACTCTACCCGCAGGTAATGGGTAGTTACCCCTTTTTGAAGGAGTTGATCCACCAAAAGTTCCATTTTGAAAAATATGCTGAACCCCGATCGTTATACGATTATAGGATGGCAGACTCCATTCCATCTATAGGTGGCACCATCTTGAAATATACCATCGGTTTGCCTTGGACATTGAAGAATGCCATCTTTTCAGGTAAAAAAGAGGGGATTGCTCAAACGATCGATTATGGGGTATTGAGCCCCAGCGAAGAGGAGCTTGGTATTTTGTTGGAAGCGCAAGGGATGTTGACCGCCGAAGTGGACAAGAAGAGTGGTTTGGTCTCTATTACGGCAGAGGCTTCAGAGCCTGTCCTAGCCGCCCAATATGTTCAAAAAGGTGTTGAGCTACTTCAGAAATACGTGATTGATTACAAGACCCAGCAGGCCCGACAGAATCTTGATTTTGTGCAGCAGCGCTTCGATGAGAAAAAGGTTGAGTATGAAAACGCACAGCAGGCATTTTTCGATTTCAAGGATGGCCACCGCAATATGGTAACAGAACGGGTTGATTTGGAGTACCAGCGCCTGAGCGATGCCTACGATATGGCTTCGGCCGTTTACAAAGGGTTAGCGCAACAGTTGGAGCAGTCTAGGATAGCCGTCAAAGAGGAGACCCCTGTCTTTTCAGTTTTGGAGCCGGTGAAAGTGCCACAGGAGAAGAGTGCTCCTAAGAAAAGCATCATCCTGGTGGTGAGTATTTTCTTGGGTGGATTTTTGGGATTGGGTTGGATTTTCGGTCGGTTGGTGTGGGCGAACTTTAAGGCAAAAGAATGAGTCTACGAGTCATTCTGTCGTGAAGTCTACGAGTCAGTATTCAAGTCAATGAGTACCACTCGGAATGACTTTGCACTCTGAATTACAAACTTTTTTCCATTAACCATTATCCATTGTAGGCTGGTTCCTGTTCCCTGCTCCCTGTACACTGTTCCCTGATCATTGATAACTGTCCGCTGATCCCTGATTTTCAGACTATTTGACTTTTAAACTCCCAAACTCTTTAACTCCTCAACCTCATGGACGATATACGCTGGATACAACGATTTTCCAATTATAAAAAAGCATTTGCCCAATTGGAACGTATTGTGCAAATACCCCATCTCAACGATATTGAGGAACAAGGCTTGATTAAAGCCTTTGAATATACCTATGAGCTGAGCTGGAAGGTGTTGCAGGATCTTCTTAGGGAGAGAGGTTATACCGGTGCACCAGGCCCACGACCAGTCATTGAGCAGAGTTTTCAGGATGGATACATCGACGATGGGCAGAAGTGGATGACGATGTTGAAAGATCGAAATCTCACTACCCATACCTACGACGAGGAGACAGCCAAGGATGTGATCTCTGAGATACGTTACGTCTTCTATCCGTTGTTTTTGGCGTTGCGCGATCGTTTGGAAAAAGAGATGTGATCATGCCATACGGATTGACTGAAGAAGAGATAAAGGGTATTGTTGATATTTTGGCTGATGACCCGAAGGTTGAAGCACTCATCTTGTTTGGTAGCCGTGCCAAGGGCAACTATTCAATCGGTTCCGATATTGATATTGCTATGATAGGAAAGGATTTGAAATTGAATGATATCAGTAAAGCTTTGGTGCTGCTTGATGAACTGTATCTGCCTTACAAACTTGATTTGGTTATTTATCACCGCATCCAGGAACCTGCTTTGATTGAGCATATCTGCAAAGTGGGAATACCGCTTTTTAAACGATAGGAAGCCCACCCCACCCTTCCAAACAAGGGAGGGAGACGAAATTTTGGATGCGTGGTTATGTTTACTGGTTCACTGATTGCTGATAATTGCTCACTGATCCCTGAACACTGTTTCCTGATCCCTGTCTTAACGACTAATAGACTTGTAGACTTTACGACTCTTCAACTTTTCTACTCTTAATTTTCGTTACTTTTCTTCTCCTATTGTTGCACTCTTGTAGGACTATTTAACTTTGTGCGAAGGAAAATTATATTAAATTTTCCACCCTTTAAAGGTTTATTTAAATTGAGGAATTAAATAGGATTATACCAATCTCGAAACGAGAGCAGAAAAGTACCCCAAACGCACCTTGATTTTGGTAGTTAGTGTTTTTCTGGGTGGCTTTGCGGGAATTGGCTTGATATTTTGGATGTTGATAGGAACTTGGTTTGGATAATTTATGGTGTAATTAGTTGGTTTCGAATTTGTTATTTGAATTATAGAGATAAATAGTTTCATGAGAATGAATATTGATGGTATGGGTTTAGTTGAGCTACCTAAAATACTGGATGAACGAGGAAATCTTAGCGTGATTGAAGCGCAGCAACACATTCCTTTTGACATACAACGTGTTTACTGGATTTACGATGTACCAGGCGGTGAATTGCGTGGCAGCCATGCCTTTAAGGCGACTAGCGAGCTGATTGTAGCTCTCTCGGGCAGTTTCGATGTGGTGTTGCACGATGGCGTACAGGAGCATCGTTTCACCCTCAACCGATCCTACAACGGGGTGTTGGTGCCTAAGATGGTGTGGCGGCGATTGGAGAATTTCTCCACCAACTCCCTAGCCTTGATCCTGGCCGACACGACCTATTGCGATGCCGATTACATCCGTAGTTTCGACGAATTCAAAGCTCTTTTGCCATGACCAGACTACCTAAAGTTTACGATTGTTCGGTGATTGAACTGCCCACGGTGAAAAACCGCAGTGGCAACATCTCCATCGCTCAAGGCAGCGACCATCTCCCTTTTGATGTGAAACGGGTCTTTTACCTTTACGATATACCTGCCGGGGAGGAGCGAGGAGCCCATGCCCATAAGGAGTGCCACCAGTTTTTGATTGCTGCCGGCGGCAGCTTCGATGTGTTGCTCGACGATGGGGTCAATAAAAAGATTGTCAATCTCAACCGACCCTATTATGGCATCCATATCCCCCCAGGTATCTGGGCGCATGAGCTTAATTTCTCCTCGGGAGCCATTTGCTTGGTGTTGACTTCCCATGGTTACGATGCCAATGATTATATTAGGCGTTACGACGAGTACTTGAATTATATCCAAAGCAATAAATGATCCACCCATTATCCGATACCCAATCGACCCAGATTGGCGAAAACACTTATGTTTGGCAATATACCGTTGTGCTGAAGAATGCCATCATTGGCTCCAACTGCAACATCAACGCCCACTGTTTCATCGAAAACGATGTAGTGATTGGGAATTCGGTTACCGTGAAATGCGGTGTTTACCTTTGGGACGGCATCACGGTGGAAGATCGCGTATTCATCGGCCCCAACGTGACTTTTACCAACGACAAGTATCCCCGTTCCAAGCAATACCCTCACGCATTCCAACGCACGGTGTTGCAGCAGGGGTGTTCCATCGGGGCAGGAGCCATCATCACTGGAGGTGTCACCATAGGGAGGGGTGCCTTGGTTGGGGCAGGTAGTCTGGTGACCAAAGACATTCCCCCGTTCCAGTTGTGGTATGGATCGCCCGCATGTCATCGAGGATATGTACTTCCCTCGGGAGAAAAGTTAAGTTTGGATTTGCTAGACGCTCAAGACCGTCAATATGAGTACAAGGGAGGGGATTTGATTTTAGTTAATAAAGAATAAATTGCATACGATGATAAAATTTTTGGATCTGAAAAAGATCAACGATCAATATGCTGATGAAATAAATGAAGCCATAAAGCGTGTTTTAGACAGTGGCTGGTACCTGTTGGGCAACGAGAATAAGAACTTTGAAGCCAACTACGCTAAATATTGTGGTTCCAAGTATTGCATTGGCGTGGCCAACGGGCTCGATGCCCTGCGTCTGATCCTTAAAGCCTACATGGAGATGGGCGTGATGCAGGAAGGCGACGAGGTGATTGTGCCTGCCAATACCTACATTGCTTCTATACTGGCCATCACAGACAACCGGTTGACCCCTATACTGGTGGAACCCGACCTCACCACCTACAACATCGATCCCTTTAAGATCGAGCAGCAGATTACGCCGCGCACCAAGGCCATCATGATCGTGCACCTCTATGGGCAATGCGCCATGCACCCCGAGATTGCCCGTTTGGTGGAGAAATACAACCTGAAGCTGGTGGAGGACTCGGCACAGGCTCAAGGAGCCCGTTATGGCGAACTGGTGGCAGGAGGGATAGGCCATGCCAGTGGCCACAGCTTCTACCCGGGCAAGAACCTGGGCGCATTGGGCGATGCCGGTGCCGTTACCACCAACGACGACGAGCTGGCCTCTGTGGTGCGTACCTTGGCCAACTATGGCAGCCAGGTGAAGTACCACAACCAGTACCAGGGGCTCAACAGCCGCCTCGATGAGCTGCAGGCCGCCGTGCTCGATGCCAAGTTGCAGCACCTCGATGCCGACAACCAAAAGCGGCGCGACATTGCCAATTATTATTTGCAAAATATCCAGCACCCCGACTTGGTATTGCCCACGTTGCACGAAGTTGACCTTCGACTTCCGACTTTCGATTCTCGACTTTCGCATGTCTGGCACGTTTTCATCGTCCGCACCCAACGCCGCGACGAGCTGCAAAAACACCTGGCCGACCAAGGCGTACAGACACTCATCCATTACCCAATCCCGCCGCACCAACAGGCATGTTACCGCGATTGGAACGGGCTTTCTTTTCCCATTACCGAACAGATCCACAAAGAAGTGCTAAGCCTGCCTATTAGCCCGGTGATGACCAATGAAGAGGTTGAAAAAGTGGTGAAAATTTTAAACAATTTCACAGTGTCACTCAGTGTTTACTCAGTGTAACACAGTGAAATAAAAAATAAAAAACACAGCGTAACTCTGTGCTTACACTGTGTAACACTGTGAAACAAAAAAATGGAAACAAACCAAATCACCCACGAGATAATCGACTCAGCCTACAAAGTCCATACAGCCCTTGGTCCCGGCCTACTTGAATCGGCCTATCGTGCATGCTTAGCTTATGAACTACGCAAAAAAGGTTTGAAAGTCGAAGAGGAAAAGCCCATCTCACTCATCTACGAAGAAGTAAAACTCGATTGCGGTTACCGGTTGGATTTATTGGTGGAAAACGAAGTCGTTGTCGAATTAAAAACCGTTGATTTGTTCAATGATGTGCATTTCGCACAGGTATTAACTTATTTACGGTTCTCAAATAACCAAATTGGGTTACTCATCAATTTTAATGTTAAAAGCTTAAAGGATGGCATAAAGAGGTTTATTCTTTAAAATTATTTCACATTTTCACACAGAGTTACACTGTGAAACAAAAATACACGTTAATGCAGCTTCGCAACAAAATACAAAGAAGGCTTGCCCATTACGCCAGACAGTGGCATGTCTGGTTTCGAATCAAACAATTTCATTTGATGTCCGACCCTATATTATCGGGGCATCAGCCACACTATTATCAACCTGTATTATTCAAAGGATTTGGCACGGTGGAATTGAGTAAAAATGTTACCTTGGGCTACAATCCTTCACCCTTTGTTTTTTCGGGATATTGCCACATAGAAGCTCGGCAAAAAAGCGCCAAAATTTCTATTGGTGAAGGAACCTATATCAACAACAACGCCACCCTTATTGGCGATCAATCGGAAATACGAATTGGGAAAAAGTGTTTGATCGGCCCCAATTTTACCATTTTTGATTCTGATTTTCACGGCACTCACCCGCAAGCCCGCGACCAATACAAGGTTTTGCCAGTTATAATAGGGGACAATGTGTTTATTGGAGCTAACGTTACAATCACCAAGGGAGTTACCATTGGTGATGGTTGTACCATTGCAGCAGGTGCCGTTGTCAACCAATCGTTTGAGAGCAATTGTATCATTGGCGGAAATCCTGCAGCCCTAATTAAGCACGTTTGAATACATTATCAGACGGAACAATTTATTGAATGGAAGAAACACAAAAGCACAAATACCGACAGGTTTTTAAAGCCACCAGCATATTTGGGGGAGTTCAGGTATTTAGCATTATCATTGGCCTCGTGCGATCCAAATTTGTGGCAATACTGCTTGGCACCAGCGGATACGGATTAAACGGATTACTGAGCGCCCCGCTGGGGTTGATCGGAAACCTCACCGGCATGGGAATCGGTTACAGCGCCGTACGCGACATTTCACTAGCTAACGAATCGGGCGACACCCAAAAACTCGCACGGGCATTAACCGTGCTGCGCCAATGGGCGTGGGTGACCGGACTGCTGGGAATGGTAGTTACCCTTGTCATGTCCCCCTGGCTCAGCCAATGGTCGTTTGGCAACCGCAACTACACCTGGTCATTTATCTGGCTGTCGGTGACGCTTTTGCTCGCAGCCATCAGCAGCGGACAAACGGCTGTTTTACGAGGTACGCGTCGCATTAAAGAAACAGCAACGGCGGGCGTCATTGGCTCTGTATTAGGATTGTTTACTGCCATCCCCTTGTTTTATCTTTATGGTATCGACGGCATTGTCCCTTCGTTAATTTTAAGCGCTACCACTACCCTGTTGCTTTCGTGGTGGTTTTCGCGAAAGGTTGTTGTTCCATCGGTTGAGATCACTTTCAAGGAATCGTTTCATGCCGGCAAGCAAATGGCACAGATGGGCATTATGATCACCCTTAGCGGTATGATCACCCAACTGGTGACCAGTGGTGTTAACATCTTTATCAGCCGGTACGGCTCAATGGACGATGTGGGGTTGTACAACGCCGGTTGGGGCATCACCAATCAATACGTTGGGCTGGTATTTGCGGCCATGGGTGCCGACTACTACCCCCGACTATCGGGCTTGAGCAACGACCTCAAAAAGATGGCAGAAGCAGTTAATCAACAAGCCGAAATTGCCTTACTGATACTCGGCCCTGTGATGATCCTTTATCTGACATCCCTCCCCTTGCTGATCCGTTTGCTATACACCCCTGCATTTTTGCCAATCCTCTTGTTTGCGCAATGGGTGGTGCTGGGTATGTTATTCAAAGCTCAAACTTGGGCAATGGGATTTATGTTTTTGGCCAAAGGTGATTCAAAACTCTTTTTATATTCCGAAATCGCAGCCAACATTCTTATTCTATCGTTAAACATTGGCTGCTATGCCCTGTGGGGGCTCGAAGGAATGGGCATCAGCTTCACCCTTTCATACGGTTTGTATGCGTTCATCGTTTATTTATTGGTTCGCACAAAATACAATTACCTACCCGGCAAACCGCTGATCACCATATTTGCAGTGCAACAAACCATGGCAATAGTGGCTTTTTTGGTGGCTTGGAAATTTGGATTTCCGGTAGCTTATTATTCTGGTGCGATATGCCTGGCAGTATCAGTAGTTTATTCGCTTTACGAAATGAATAAACGAATTGATCTAAAATCATTTGCACAAAACAAACTAAGTAAATTCAAATAAAAATGGAGCAAAACCCATTGGTTTCGATCATCGTCATCACCTACAACAGTTCCAAATATGTTTTGGAAACCCTCGAAAGCACCAAAAATCAGACGTACCAAAATATTGAGTTGATTGTTAGCGACGACTGCTCAACCGACAATACGTTTGAAATCTGTAGGAGCTGGATTGAACAAAACAAAGAGCGATTTGTACGAACCCAACTGGTTACCTCCAATAAAAATACGGGTATTGCACCCAATTGCAATCGTGGCTTGAAAATGGCTCAAGGTGAATGGGTCAAATTAATTGCTGGGGATGATATTTTACTAGCTCACTGTATTAAAAAGAATGTTGGCTACACTATGTTGTGTGAAAATGTTCAATTTTTAGTTTCATTATGTCAACCCTTTAAAATATTAAACGGAGAATTAGAATTACTTCCTACCTTTCCAGGGAGTACATTTTTTAATGAGCAAATGTCTTCGAGAGAGCAGCTGTATGCCTTTTCAAAAAGCAATTTTGTTCCTGCTCCCTCTACATTTCTAAAGAAAGGCACACTAATTCAATTAGGGCGATTTGATGAAAAGTTTCCTTTTGTAGAAGATTATGCTTTGTGGGTCAAGTACTTGAGTGTTGGATATAAATTTGAGTTTATGGATGAAATTACGGTTCTATATAGGCTACATGAAAGTCAATATACAAATAGATCTAATACAATGATAAATAAAATTGAATTTGTACGATATAAAATAGATAGGGAATTGCTTTTTCCTTACGTAGATCTAAAAACAAAAATTCGTAAGGTTTTTCAATATGGAGCAAAAATGGCCATCTTTAAGTTAGGTAATAAGAAAACGATTTTAAATAGGATTTTATATATTCTTTTTGTAGGGAAATATTGAAAAACTAGAATGGCATGAAAAAAGTTGCAATTTTATACATCTGTACAGGTAGATATAAAATCTTCTGGAAAGATTTTTTTGATTCTTGTGAACAATTCTTTCTGAACGAATTTCGCAAAGAGTATTTTGTTTTTTCTGATTCTGATGATTTAAATGATCAAGGATGTGTACGAATTCATCTTATACCAGAGAATCAAAAAGAGTGGCCCTTTGCTACCTTGTATCGTTTTAAAATGTTTGCAAGCATTAAAGAACAATTAAAAAATTTTGATTATATCTTTTTCTTTAATGCAAACATGAGGTTTTTGGAGGTAATTGGTAGTGAGATACTTCCGTCAAAGGAAGAAGGACTTCTAGTGGTAAAACACCCAGGATACTACAATAAGAGTCGTGAAGAGTTTACATATGAGAAAAACCCTGAATCATTAGCGTTTATTCCTGAAGATAGAGGCGAGGCTTATTTTATGGGAGGCTTTAATGGAGGAAGAGCTGATGATTATCTAAAGATGATACTTAGCCTGGATGTCAATATAGACAAAGATTATGAAAAAGGAATTATTGCAGTGTGGCATGATGAATCGCACTTAAATAGGTATATTCTTGATTATAATCCAAAGGTTTTAGGAGCTGCATATGGTTGTCCAGAAGGTCAATGTGTTGATGAATTAGCAAAGATTATTATTTTAGATAAAAGAAAATTTGGAGGGCACGAATTTCTTAGGAGTCAATCTGAAGTTAAAAACTACTCGCAGTTATTTGTCAATAAATTAAGAAGTTTTTTCAAATGATTATAGTTTGTTTGAAAGGTGGTTTAGGAAATCAACTTTTTCAGTTAGCAACAGGTATCTCTCTTTCTTTAATGTATGAAACAGATCTATTTTTGGATACTTCGTTTGTTGATAAGAGTATAAGCCATAAAACGTTTACTCAGAGAGATAGTTCATTACGTATTTTCCAACATAAATTTAATGTACTCCCAGCAAAGTATTACTCATTGTATGGAATTGGGTATTCAATTTCAAGAGTAAAGCGTTTGATTAATTGGATTAAATTTAAACAGCATAGTTTGACGTATTTTCACGAAAGTGAAATTCAATGCTATCGGCCTGAATTGCTAAATGATGAGGTTCGATTCCCTGTTGTCTTGGATGGTTATTTTCAAACCGAAAAGTACTTTAGACATATCCGTCCTATTATTTGTGAAATGCTTGATATAAAGCTTAGTGATAATGAATATATAGTAGAATTAAAAAATAGTATTGATAAGTCAAACTCTGTTAGTATTCATTTTCGCAGAGGTGATTATGTTAATAACGATTTTGTCAATAAAATTCATGGAACTTGTTCTCTTGATTATTACTACAAAGCGTGTAGAGAAATTGCGGAGGAAGTAGAAAATCCTTGTTTTTTTATTTTCTCTGATGATATTCAGTGGGTTAAAGAAAACTTTAATACTAGTTTCCTTACGTCATTTTCTTATGTAGAAAACATTCCTAATTACTATGAAGAGTTAAAGTTAATGAGTTGTTGTAAGTATAATATTATTGCAAATAGCACCTTTAGTTGGTGGGGAGCATGGCTTAATAATAATCCAGATAAAATTGTGATATCCCCTTCTAAATGGTTTAATTCTGCTTTATTGCAAGAGAACACTAAGGATTTAATTCCCGATTCATGGATAAGGATATGATAAAAGAAAAATTAGTTTCGATAATATTGCCTGTATACAATGCAGATAAGTATTTACATGAATGTATAGAAAGTCTATTAAAACAAACTCACAGTAGGCTTGAATTGGTTATAATTAATGATGGATCAACCGATAAAAGTGAAGATGTTATTCTAAGTTTTGAAGACCCTAGGATTATATATTTTAGGAATGAAAGTAACCTAAAGTTAATAAGGACTTTAAATCTTGGATTGACTTTAGCTTCTGGTGAATTTATAGCGCGAATGGATGCAGATGATATCGCAATGCCCTATAGAATTGAAGAACAACTAAAGTATATGGTTTCTACAAATTATGATTTGTGCTCTTCAAATATTAATTTTGTTTCACTTAATGGGAAATTTCATAGTTTCAAAAAATTTTATTGCACCTTGCCATCCTCGGTTAAGTTCTATGCATTTTTTGAAAACCCATTAGTTCACCCCGGAGTCATGTTTCATCGCAGGCTTTTGATTGATTACAAATATATAGATGAATCCGAAGCTTTTGCCATAGAAGATTATTATTTATGGATTAATCTACTTCGTAAAGGCTATTCCTTTGGAGTTGTTCCTAAATCATTATTAAAGTATAGACTCAATCCTTCAGGTGAGTCTTTTATTCATAGACAGACTCAAAAAAATAACCACATTCAATTAGGATATAGTTATCTGAAAGAGCAGTTGAAGCTTCCTGATAATATTGAGTTATATAAAGTGATTACCCTGATGGAAGATAAACTGATAACACTATGGCAGCTAAAGGAAGCATATAGTTATTTGATGTTGGTTAAATCGAATTATGCTAAACAGAATTCATTAGGGAAGTTAGAGGCCGTTGAGATTGAGAAATGGTGTCAAATAAGATTTATTGAGATGGTAATCCTTTTTATTAAAAATGGCAACAAAAAAGAACTTATAAAGGGTGTTGTGTTTGGTTTAAAGAAAAGTAAGTGTGTTTTTAAAGGTTATGTTTTTTTTTATTTTATTAATCGTTTGTTTTGGTTGATTAATACCTATCCTTTTAGGAAATGAGAGCTTCATTGTTTTTTGTTTTTTTGTTTTTTTTCATTTATCCTGTACAGTTCTCTTTTATGCCCAAGATTACCTCCTGGTTGACGGTGATTGGGTTTTTTTGTTATTTTTTTTTAAAGAAAAAGCTAACGGTAGATAAATGCTTTTTAAGAATAATTGGGTCATATTTATTAATAGCAATTTGGACTTTTATATGTTCTACTATAAACGGAACGAGTGATTTTTTCTTTGTCAGTCAAGTAAAGTATAATATTTTCGATCTATTTGCTATTTTTAGTATAATTTTGATCGGTGGAACTAGTTTAGATTATCGACAGTTGTTAATAACTATCATGTTGATCGTTGTTGTGCAATGCTTAATTGCTGTTGGTAACTTTCTTTTACCTAGTTTTCGTGAAATTTTATATTCAATACAACTGCATAGTGAGATAGAGGAAGGAATGCTATCAAGTACAATTGAGCATAGATTAGTTGGTTTTGGCGCGTCTTTCTTCTATGCCGGTATTATAAATGGGATTGCGATTATTATAATTGGTTTTTACTTGTCTAATTATTCAATACAATTAAAAGAGATGTTGCTGATTGTAATTTCTTTTGGATTGATATTAGCGATAGGCACTATGATGGCAAGAACCACTTTGACCGGTTTAACCCTAGTAATACTATTCTTTTTTAGGAGGCATATTAAGATTTTTGAAATACGAGGATTAATTTATTTTTTTTTATCATTTATAGTTTTTGGTTTTCTGGTATATGTTTTGCTCCTTTTCAATCCTAAGATTTTTGAGGGTTTTTATTATGTTGTTCAATGGGCGTTTGAATTTCTTTTTAATTATTTAGATGGGAGTGGACTGGAAACTGCCTCCACAAATCAGCTTAAAGAGATGTATGTTTGGCCATCAACGCTAAAAACCTTTTTTATTGGGGATAGTTACTTTATGGATCCATTTGATGATACTTCATATTATATGAGAACTGATGTGGGGTATAGTCGTCTGATATTTTTCTTTGGCATTCCTGGTTTAATATTTTATTTCTTACCATCAATAGTCATTTTACAAGAATTAGCTAAATTAAAACCAAATGGGAGAGTTTTAGTATTGGGGAGAGTTCTTTTTTTATATGGACTTATTCTCAATTTTAAAGGATTGTATGATATTAGTCCAATAATCCTTATAATATACGTGTTTTACTACATGAAATCAATAAACGTTAAAGATGCGAATATCATTAATTGTAGCTACAGTAAATAGAACTTCAGAACTTGCGGAGTTATTTAAAAGCCTTTCAGAGCAAGAGTTCAAGGACTTCGAAGTTCTGATAATTGATCAAAATCAAGCAGGTTTTTTAGATGATATTATTAATGAGTATAATTCGAAGTTTGCGATCAAGCATTTTTTGGTGGATTTCAAGCATCTCGCTAAGGCAAGGAATTATGGTTTAGATAGATCCACCGGTGATATTGTTTGTTTTCCTGATGATGATTGTAAGTTTTATAAGGATACCTTACAAACAGTACATGATTTTTTATGCTCCACCAATAATAATTTCTTATTAGGTAGGATTGTTAATCCAGATGGTAGTCCTGTGCTAAAGAACTGGAAAACAAAAGCATTTTACGTTAGCAAATTCAAGCTTTATAGAAACCTGTCTGCAATAACTTATTTTGGCTATAATAATGATACTCGCTTTGATGAAAGGTTAGGTGTCGGTGGGAGCTTTGGTAGTTGTGAGGATGTTGACTATGTATATAGGATATTGAAAAGCATACCACGTAAGATTTATTATTGTCCTCAAGTTAAAGTGTGGCATCCAGATGAAAAGATAGAAGGTCTTGATCTTCATAAGATTGAAAAATATGGTAGGGGCTTTGGAGCATTTTGCCGTAAAAATTTTGATTGGCCATTGTTTGTTTTATTCTTTGGAATTATAATCTATCATTTCGTGTTTGGTTTTTTTAGCCTACTTAAGTTGGATTTTAGTAATTATAAAAAGCGGATGAAGTATGTTACTTCTAGAGCTGAAGGATTTTGTCAATTTAAAGGAGGAATTAGGTGATGAAGTTAATAACGATATCGGTTGTGTTATATAATACATCATTGTTCGATATTGAGGCTGTTATAAATTCAGTTGATTTTACAATATGTGATTTAGTCTTTTTTGATAATTCAAATTCTGCATCTATCAAGGAATATGTTGAAAGATTTGCTGAGGTTTCTTACGTGTCCATAGGTAAAAATATAGGTTTTGGTGCTGCGCATAATATTGTTCTAAAGAATACATCGTTAGATACTAGATATGTACTTGTCTTAAATCCTGATGTGTTTTTTGAGAAATCTCTTCTAAAGAATCTTTTGAGTATTTATAATGTGAAAAAAAATGTGGGTATTGTAGCCCCAAAAGTTGTTTATCCCAATGGAGATTTACAGTATACTTGCAGATTACTTCCTAGTATAAAGGATTTACTTATCCGCAAATTTGTCATTATGACTAAAGGTGAGAATTCGTTAGAATTAGGCGATCTTAGATTTACGGGATATTCCAAGGAAATGAATGTTCCTTTTGTATTAGGTTGTTTTTTATTATTAGAAAGATCTCTATACAATGCTATTGGTGGTTTTGATGAAAGATTCTTTATGTACATGGAAGATTTGGATTTATGTAGAAAGGTATTGTGTGCTGAAAAGGATATTTTATTTATCCCGGATGTCTCAATTACCCACCGATATGGGAAAGGTTCTAGAAGATATTTTAAGCTAATGCGGTATCATTTTGTTAGTATGATGAAATACTATAATAAGTGGGGATGGCTTTTTGATGAAGACCGGAAAAGAATTAATAATAAAGTGTTATTAGAATTAGGAAAACTACACCAATGAAAGGCATTATCCTAGCCGGCGGTTCCGGCACGCGCTTGCATCCCATCACATTGGCCACCAGCAAGCAGCTGTTGCCGGTTTACGATAAGCCAATGATTTACTATCCGTTGTCGGTTTTGATGCTGTCAGGGATAAGGGAAATTTTGATCATCACCACACCCGAAGACCAACCTGGATTTAAGAGGTTGTTGGGCGATGGTTCGCAGTTTGGCATTGAGCTGTCGTATGTGGTGCAGCCATCACCCGATGGTTTGGCGCAGGCCTTCATCTTAGGGGAGGAGTTTATTGGAGGCGATGATGTTTGCTTGGTATTGAGCGATAATATCTTCTATGGACATGGCTTCACCAACCTGCTTTCCAGTGCCGTGCGTACTGTTGCAGAGGAGTCCAAAGCGGCTGTGTTTGGTTATTACGTAACTGATCCTGAACGGTATGGCGTTTGCACTTTTGATGCCGATGGCAATGTTACCACCATAGAGGAGAAGCCATCCGTCCCCAAAAGCAATTATGCGGTTGTAGGCTTGTACTTCTACCCCAATGATGTGATTCAGGTTGCAAAGGGAATAAAACCCAGTGAGCGAGGAGAACTTGAGATCACCACGGTGAATCAAGTCTATCTCGATAACCAACGCCTAAAAGTAGAATTGATGGGGCGTGGTTTTGCCTGGTTGGATACCGGAACCCACGAATCTTTATTGGAAGCTAGTCACTTTGTGGAGACTTTGGAAAAGCGGATAGGTTTAAAGGTCGCTTGTCCCGAGGAGATTGCCTATTATCAAAAGTGGATTAGCAAAGCAGAGTTAAAGGTGCTTGGCGAAAAGTTGAATAAGAATCAATATGGGCAATACCTATTGTGCTTGGTAAATCGAATGTAAATGAAATTTATAAAAACGAAGCTTGACGGGTGCGTGATTATCGAACCCAAGGTGTTTGGCGACCAGCGGGGGTATTTCTTCGAGTCCTTCAATCAAAAGCAGTTTGAGGAGAATGTGGGTCAAGTAAATTTTGTTCAGGATAATGAATCTCGTTCAAGTTATGGTGTTCTTAGAGGATTACACTTTCAATTGCCACCCTTTAATCAGGCCAAATTAGTCCGCTGCATTGAGGGGCAAGTATTGGATGTGGCGGTTGATTTGCGGAAAAACTCCCCAACCTACAAACAACATATCACGGTGCTTCTTTCCTATGAAAATAAGCGGCAATTGTTTGTGCCAAGAGGCTTCGCCCACGGTTTTGTCGTATTGAGTCAATCGGCCATTTTTTCTTATAAGGTGGACAATTGGTATGCCCCGGAGCAGGACTCCGGCATTGCCTGGAACGATCCGGAGTTAAATATTGATTGGCAAATAGAGGAAGAGTCCATTCTCCTTTCGGGTAAGGATAAATTGCTAAAATTATTATCGGAAACAGAAATACCCTTTTGATATGCAAATTCTAGTCACAGGAGTAAATGGCCAGCTAGGCTCCGAATTGCGTGAGTTATCGGTGAATAGTAAATATGATTTTCTTTTTACCGATGTCAATGAGCTTGACTTGTGCAATAAAACTGAACTTTTTACCTTTTTTGAGAAGAATCAGATTGATGTCATGATCAATTGTGCTGCCTATACCGCTGTTGATAAGGCCGAAACAGATGTCGAGATGGCGAGAAGCGTCAACGCCATAGCCGTGAAAAATTTGGTGGAGGTAGCTCAAACGCATGCAGTCAAACTGATCCATGTGTCAACTGATTACGTGTTCAATGGGAATCATTATCAACCGCTACAAGAAGAGGATGCTGTGTCGCCATTAGGGATCTATGGTGAAACCAAGCGGGAGGGGGAGAATTATGTGTTGGAATCCGACATTGATGGTACTGTGATCCGAACCTCTTGGTTGTATTCCTCGCATGGTAATAATTTTGTCAAGACGATGATGCGTTTGGGAAAAGAACGCAGTGAGTTGGGGGTGATTTTCGATCAAATCGGCACACCCACCTATGCACGTGACTTGGCTAAAGCTATTTTAATTATGGTTAAGGCAGGAGAGCCATTCCGCAACAAGCTCTACCATTTTTCCAACGAAGGGGTGGCTTCCTGGTACGACTTTGCCAAGGCCATCATGGAGATCGCCGAGATTGATTGTCAAGTGAAGCCCATTGGAACAGCCGATTATCCAACACCTGCCAAGCGGCCGCATTACTCAGTGATGAGCAAGACACGGATCAAACAGGATTATGGGTTGGAGATTCCCTATTGGAGGGATTCGTTGAAGGAGTGTATTGGGATTATGAAGTTATAATAGTTGTTGAAACTATTTCATCAATACCTCGGTTTTTGAAATTTGTAATATCAATAATAATATTGTTTTGATTTTTCTATGCAAAAAATCGCATTAATCACCGGTATCACCGGTCAGGATGGCGCCTATCTAGCGGAATTTTTATTGAAGAAGGGATATATGGTGCATGGCATCAAGCGTCGCGCTTCGTTGTTTAACACCGACCGGATTGATCACCTCTACCAGGATCCTCATGTGGAGAACCGAAACTTGATACTTCATTATGGGGATTTGACGGACTCCATGAATTTGACCCGCATCATCCAGGAGGTTCAACCCGATGAGATTTACAACCTGGCGGCCATGAGCCATGTGAAGGTCAGTTTCGATACCCCCGAATATACGGCCAATGCCGATGGGATTGGTACCTTGCGCATCCTGGAGGCTGTCCGGCTGCTTGGTTTGACGCACAAGACGCGTGTTTACCAGGCTTCCACATCTGAGTTGTATGGCTTGGTGCAGGCGGTGCCACAAAGCGAGACGACACCTTTTTATCCCAGGAGCCCTTATGCTGTGGCAAAAATGTATGGCTACTGGATCACGGTGAATTACCGCGAGGCTTATGATATGTTTGCCTGCAACGGCATCCTGTTCAACCACGAGAGTCCATTGCGGGGTGAGACGTTTGTCACCCGCAAGATCACGCGTGCCGTTTCACGCATCGGTCTGGGCTTGCAGGACTGCCTCTATCTGGGTAATCTCGATGCCAAACGCGATTGGGGGCATGCCAAGGATTACATCAAAGCCATGTGGTTGATCCTCCAGCAAGAAAAAGCAGAGGATTATGTGATTGCCACCGGCATCACCACCAAGGTGCGCGATTTCGTTAAGATGGCCTTTGGTGAGGTGGGCATTGAAGTGGCCTTTTCTGGTGAGGGGGTGGATGAAGTTGGTACGGTGGTCAAGTGCAACCTGCCGGAGTTTCAAGTGGCCGAAAGTACTGTGGTGGTTCGTGTCGATCCCCGCTATTTTCGCCCCACTGAGGTGGATCTGCTGATTGGTGACCCTACCAAATCGAAGACCAAGCTGGGTTGGGAGCCTGAGTACGATCTGCCTGCCTTGGTGAAGGACATGATGGAAAACGATGTGCGGTTGGTCAAGAAAGATCGATATTTGAAAGCGGGTGGTTTCGAGACGTTGAATTATTTTGAATAATCTTGACCTCAAATGGAAGCCCCCTCCGGCTCCCCCCGAGGGGGAGTGGCTGAACGCGCGGGATGGTATGCGAAAAAGTATGCGAACAATATTGCGCGCCGCTGCCGCTTGGAAGTCTGAAAGACTCGACCTTCATAACCACAGGTAAGCGTAGCGCAACCTTTGGTAGCCAGTAACAAATGGACTTTGCCTGAAAGGCAAGACCTATGTGGTGGGTTCTGCCTTACAGGCAGTGGTTTTATACTGGTGGTAACACCACCGGTCAGTGACCTGCTCTAATTAATGGTGGGATTTATTTGGTTTTCTAATCCCGATTAACCCTTTCAGGGTATTCACCACTTCGCGGTTTAAATCTCAACTCTTAATTTGCATATTTAAGATACATCCTGTTTATCAAGGGTCAGCGATCCGAAATATGAATTGGCACAAGAAAAGGAGTGTTCCAGTGCTCTGCACCTTAGGGATCATGAGGAACGACATCTTTCTTCAAATATTTCGCGGCGCTGCCGCTAAATGAAAGTCCCCTCCGGCTCCCCCATGGGGGAGTGACGGAATGTGCCTCCTGAAAGCTTCTAAACTTCAAGATTTTGGGGCTCTTTTTACACGACCGGAGGTCGTCATGTGATTAACCGCGGATGGAATCCGCGGGTTCAGGGGCTCAGCGGAATACCAACCCCGAAGCGGGTTGAACTGGAAATAACCATTAATGGCTGACAGCCATATTTATTTCAGCCCGGGGCAACGTCCCTGGATAGATTGAAATAATGAGGAATGAACCCTAGATGGGCGGCTTAATCCATCAGTATCAAATCTTACCTAACAAATATAAGCTGCCATGCTAGGGCTATGAGATATTGGAGTACACATGCCCGAGGCGATGCCTCGGGCTGAATTAAGCTGTCCCTGCGGGACGATTTTACTGTTTGGCAATCAATGTTTTTTGCGACTTCTTGGTTTCTGAATATTTCAACTTCAAAACACTTGATTAACCAGCAGACCATAGGCTTTGGGACGCCAAAACTCAGAACCTAAAACTCCCAACTCTGTTTCCTGATCATTGTTCCCTGTTTAACTTTTTAACTCTTCAACTCTTCAACTCTTCAACTCTTCAACTCTCAAAACTCATATCTCATGACTAACCACCTAATCATTATGGCCGGCGGTGTGGGCAGCCGCTTTTGGCCCATGAGCACGCCCGAAAAGCCCAAGCAGTTCATCGATGTGTTGGGGGTGGGTCGCAGCCTGCTGCAACTGACGGTGGATCGTTTTGGCGACCTTTTCACACCCGACCGCATCTGGATTGTCACTTCGGCAGCTTACCGCTCTGTGGTGATGGAGCAACTGCCTGGTGTTCCCGAAGAAAATATTTTATTGGAGCCTTGCATGCGCAATACGGCCCCTTGCATCGGCTATGTGGCCTGGAAAATCAAGCAGCGCCATCCCGAGGCCACGCTGGTGGTGTCGCCGGCCGACCATTTCATCCTCGATGCCCCTGCTTTCCGGTCGGTGATACAGTCAGGACTTGACTTTGTGAAGGGTACCGGCCGGGTTTTGACCCTCGGCATGGCACCCACCCGTCCCGACACGGGTTATGGCTACATCCACTCAGGTGTGCCAGTTGCAGGCTCCCCTGTGATGGCCGTGCAGGCTTTTAAGGAGAAGCCGGTGTTGGAGGTGGCGCAACGTTACCTATCCGAAGGGGGTTATTATTGGAATGCCGGCATCTTCCTGTGGGAGGTTGCCACGGTGGAGAAGGCCATCAGGCGCTTTGAGCCGGAAATGGCCGCCATACTCGATGAGATGGGCAAAAGCTTTTATAGTTCCCAGGAACAAGAGAGGGTGAACCGTCTTTTCCCAACCTGCAAGAGCATCTCCATAGACTATGCCGTGATGGAGCGACTGAGTGGGCAGGATGGCACGGGCACCGATGGGTTGTATGTGTTACCGGGTGACTTCGGGTGGAGTGATCTGGGGACTTGGGGTTCGCTCTATGCGCGCTTGGAGAAGGATGAAGAAGGAAATGCCGTGGTTGGTGATGGCGTCACCATGATTGAAAGTCGTGGTTGCGTGGTGCGGGCACCCCATGGAAAAAAGATGGTGCTGCAAGGCATGGACGATTACATCGTGGCCGAAGACCAAGGCACCCTGCTGATCTGCAAGAAAGACCAGGAGCAACGTATCAAAGAGTTTAGTAGTCGATAAAAAAGGATCCACAGATTCGCACAGATTTTACACGGATTACTCTTTCTATTGATTAACAATATTTTATTGTAATTTTGAGAAATCATTTATAATCAGTGTAATTAGTGGAGAAAACCAGTTGAGTTATGAAAAGCATTCTTGTTACCGGGGGCGCCGGGTTTATCGGTGCCAATTTTGTGCCCTATTTTGTGGCAAAGTATCCCGATTACCGGGTCATCAATTTGGATAAGCTGACTTATGCCGGCAACCTCGACAACCTTCAGGAGGTAATTGGTGCTGGCAACTATGAGTTTGTGAAAGGAGATATCTGCAACCGCGAATTGGTGGAGTATCTCTTCGAAAAGTATGATATTCGCGGGGTGGTGCACTTCGCCGCCGAGAGCCATGTGGATAACTCCATCAGTGGCCCCGAGGTGTTTATCAAGACCAACCTGAATGGCACCTTCACCTTGCTCGATGTGGCGCGCCGCTACTGGATGAGCGCCCCCTTCACCTTCAAGCCTGGTTACGAAGGGTGCCGCTTCCATCACATCTCCACCGATGAGGTGTATGGCACCTTGGGTGAGACAGGCCTCTTCCGCGAGGACACCCCCTATGCCCCCAATAGTCCTTACTCATCGTCAAAGGCAGGGTCGGACATGCTGGTGCGGGCTTATCATCACACCTACGGCATGGATGTCACCACCTCCAACTGCAGCAACAATTACGGACCCAAGCAGCACCACGAGAAGCTGATTCCCACCATCATCCGCAAGGCCATCTCGGGTGCGAACATACCCATTTATGGCGACGGCAAAAATATTCGTGACTGGTTGTATGTGTTGGACCATTGCACCGGCATCGACTTGGTGTACCACAAAGGGAAATTGGGCGAGACTTACAACATTGGAGGACGCAACGAGCGCGACAACCTTTTTATTGTGAACCACATCTGCGAGATCTTGGATCGGAAACAGCCTCGTAACGATGGGCAATCGTACAAGTCGCAAATCACCTTTGTTCAGGATCGTGCCGGTCACGACCGCCGTTATGCCATCGATGCTACCAAGATTGAGACTGAGTTGGGCTGGAAGGCCGCCGAGAATTTCGAAACCGGCATTGAGAAGACCATTGATTGGTATTTGAAGATGATGTGATAATTAACTGATGTGCTTATTTGAAAATCCGATAATTACGCTAATCGGCTGAATTGGCTAAAGCCCATAGATGGGGGTTGACTTTTTAACCACGGCCTTAAGGTCGTGGTAATTCATTTCACTCATATTATTGGGTTATATACTCATACCGGAGGCCTTCTCCGGTTTCCCGATGGGAGTGATGGAATGGATGACTTTAAAACCTTTGACCTCTCAACTCCTCGACTTAGGGACTCCTCCGACTTTTCAACTCTTCATCTTTTCAACTCTTCGCATGCTACAACGACAAACTCTCCTTTTCTGTTTCTTATTGTTTTTTGGCGGGCAACTGATGGCTCAGGGGCGCAACGATTCACTTCAGATTAATCTCGAGTGGACTGGCGTAGCTGGCAACCGTTCTTTACAGCCTTTGTGGAATTATGCCAACCAGTGGGGCATCTATTCGGCATTCGATAAAAATGAGAGTGTGCTGGTGATGCGCGCCAAATACACTGTTTTCAACCATAAGGATTTTTCCCTCGAAGCCGGTGTGGCCAGTGTGACGAAAGGTCTTTCCGACGATGGTTTTCTGCATGAAGGGTATCTGAAGGGGCGCTGGAAGATGATTGAATTGCAGGCAGGGCTGATGGCTTTTACCCCCATCGAGGTTAACGATCGGCTCACCAGCGGCAGCTTCCTGATGTCGTCGAACGCGCGTCCCATTCCAAGGATAGGATTAGGGATTTTTGACTATTACGCCTTGCCATTTACTGGCAACCGGGTGGCCATCCGTGGCGGCATGTACCAGGGGTGGCCCATGGACGATGTCAACCCCAACAGCACCCGCGATGTGTTGCTGCATGAGAAGTTTGCCTATGTGAGGTTGAATCATTATCGATTGAAGCCTTACGCAGGTTTGACGCACAGTGCCTTTTATGGCGGAGTGCTACCCAATGGGACGAGGATCAAGACCGACTTTTGGGCTACCTTTACCGCTTCCGGCTCTGCTGAAGTTGGGGGGGGGGAGGCCACCAATGCTGCCGGAGGTCACATGGGGTTGTGGGATTTTGGTTTGGATTACGATGGGAATGATTTTGTTATGAAGCTCTATTACCAGAAACCCTTTGCCGATGGGTCGGGTATGCGTCTGCTGGATGGCCGGAACCATGACCATGTGTTGGGGCTCTATTACGAACATCAGGAGAAGAAACTCCTCTCCGCCTGGAGTCTGGAGTGGTTTAAAACCGATCATCAGAGTGGTTATGGCACTGCCGATCCTGTTGATCTCCAAACGGGGCAAGGAGTGTGGCCTGGCACCATCACCGATTCGAACTATAAAGAGTGGATGAACAACCGGTTTCCCGGTGTGGATACCCAAGGATGGGATCGCGATGATGTTTTCGAATTTTTGAAGCAAGAATGGAATCATGGCCAGGATTTTGGTGGTCGTGATCCGTATATGAACAATGGAATGTACAGTCAAGGCTGGATCCACAGGGGGCTGTCAACCTGCACGCCATTGTTCCACACCACGCAAATGGCAAGGGCTTATGCGCCCAATGGCGTGTTTGTTGAAGGTATGAATTTTGTCAACAACCGGGTGGTGGCACTTCATGTTGGTGGCGAAGGGTATTTCAACGACCGGTTGTCCTACCGGCTGAAATATACTTGCTCGTGGAACAAAGGGAGTTATGAGGGCACTTATCGTGCTTTCTATAGCTGGGAAAAGACGCCGGGGTATTATTTTGCCGACACCAAGGTGGAGCATTACACCTTTTACCGGATGGATTACCGGGTGGGGTTGCGGAAAAATTTAACTATTTTTGGTTCCGTGGCATACGATTTTGGAGATTTATACCGTTCTTTGGGCGGGCATTTGGGGATTAAATTTGATTTGAAGATATAAGCAATCATTTTGCTGGTAATGTTTTATTTAGATTGTTAATTGTTTATGCTCAAGGAAAAAGAAGGCTACATCCGTAATTTCATGGGTTTTCTGGATGTGTGGATGGCTTGGTTGGCTTATCACATCACTTTGTCGGTATTGTACAGCGGGTTGGCTTTTGTGGTCAATAAAGACCTTTTGATCACCAACATCTTTATTTTTATCGTTTGGTATGGGTTGTCCAAACTCTTCCATCTCAACGAGATATACCGGAGCCGTCCCTTCAGCGTCATCCTCTACAATTGTTTGGCCCAGGGTTTGGTGGGGGCTGCCATCTTGGCATTCCTATTGGTGATGTTCAACCTCTATTATCCCGGACTCAAGATATTTGCTGTGTTTGCCGCATTGAGCATATTGTTTTGTTTTGCATTAAAGGTTCTCATATACAGTGGGTTGAAATTGATCCGCAAGCGGGGCATGAATACCCGCAACCTCTTGTTTGTGGGTGATAAAAGCGGAGTCAATTTACTTCAGCTGATTCACGAGCGTTACGAGTGGGGTTACCGCATAATTGGTGTGGTGGGTGATGAAACGATTAAACAACGCTTTGGCGATCTCTATCCGGTTTTCGATCACAACGATGTGGATTTTGACACCTTGATATCGGGCAAGAGCATCGATGAGGTGGTTTATGCCTGCGAATACGACAGCATGAAGGAAGTCAAAGCGTTGATGGACAGTTGTCATGAAATAGGGGTGACCTTCAGGCTCTACTCCCCATTCCTGAATATGTTGACCTCCAATACGAACATCCATTATTACGACACACACGCCGTGTTGACGGTTGCTAATACGCCCAACGATTTTCTGAGGATGAAGTTGAAGCGGCTGATCGACATCCTGATCTCGGGGTGTGCCATCTTGGCGCTGTTGCCCGTTTTCCTGCTGATTGCCTTGGTGATCAAGTTGGGTAGCAACGGGCCTGTGCTCTTTTCGCAGAAACGGGTTGGATTACGTGGACGAAGGTTTATGGTTCATAAGTTCCGCACCATGGTGGTGGATGCCGAGGCCAAGAAACAGGATCTGATGGAGCATAATGAGATGGATGGCCCCGTGTTCAAAATAGCCAATGACCCGCGTATCACCCAATGCGGTCGGTTCCTGCGTAAGACCAGCCTTGACGAATTGCCACAGTTCTTCAATGTTCTGTTTGGCGATATGTCCATCGTGGGGCCAAGGCCACCGGTACCCAATGAGGTGGTTCAGTATGAGCGTTGGCAGTTGCGGCGGTTGTCCATGCGCCCGGGCATAACCTGTTTGTGGCAGATTGCCCCCAGTCGTAACGACATCAGCTTTGAGGATTGGATGCGCCTCGATATGGAGTACATCGACAACTGGTCGTTGCGCCTCGACTTTATCATCATCCTCAAGACCATACGCACTGTTTTGAGGGCAGATGGGAAATAGTGCAAGGACTGGAAAAACTGTAAAAGAGTTTTCGAGTTGAAAAGTTAAATGGTTGAATAGTTAAATAGGTCAAGAGCCTCAAAAACTGAGGAAATGGCTCGCAATGGTGATGACCAGCTTTTGATGGATGACCTATTTGATGATGAAAATTTAGAAGAATGGAAATAAGCCAATTTCATATCATTTATTGATTGATACGTTTTATTAATTTTGAATACGTTTTTATTAATATTTCGTCATCAACCCATTATCCTATTGATTAATGAATTCTATAATGCGATATTTTTGGCCGTTCGCGGTTTCTGTTTTTTTGATTTTGGGCGCTTGCTCCAACCAACCCGACATCCCCAAGGGATTTCCCGAGGAAGAGGCTATGGCTACTATTCTGGCCGACCTTTACCTGGCTGAGGCCACCATGAACTCCTACCCCTACGGGTATAAGGAGAATCTTGATTTCAAGTCGGCGGGTTATTACAAGGATATTTTGGCGAAACACCAGCTGTCCAAGCAGGATTTCGACACCATCCTGTCGTGGTACACTTCGGAGCCTTATTTGTATGCCAAGGTTTACGACCGGGTAATTTCCATTCTGGGAACCAAAGAGGCCGAGTTGAAAAATGCCTTGATGATGGCCGACTCCATGAAAAAGCAGTTGTTGGAGCTTGATCAGCAAAAGGCCATAAAGGATAATCTTTGGGCTGGAGCGGCACGCGTAGTGCTGCCAAAAAAAGATACGCTCTCCACGGAGGTGGCTTTCGACTTACCCTTGGATTCCTTATCGGGAGGAGTTCTTAATCTTGAGGCTCGTTACCGCTTCGGACGGGAGAATCAGATAAGCAAAGCCATGCTGTTGATGATGGTCTGTTATGCCGATTCTTCCTGCGATTCCACGCGGTTTGAGCTGGAACGGTCGTTCAATGAGAAAATCAGCAAAGTCACCATAGCCCTTCCCGAGGCGAAGCAGGCGGTTTTGGTTAAAGGCTCGTTGCTGGAGTTCGATACCCTTAAAAAAGTCTCGGTCGAAATTGATGAAATCAAACTCAACCACTTGCCCTCCAAGCGAGTTCCTACGGAGATGATGTTGAGTGCGGAATGATTTTTTAATGTGCTGATGTGCTAATGTGCTCATTTGTCGGAATGCTGATTGGATAATTATTCAAAATCGTTGATAGCTGAATTCGTACCACTGTTTACTGAATCCTGTACCCTGATCCAATTCCTCAACTTTCCGACTCCACGACTCTTCGACTCCACGACTCTCCGACTTTTTGACCTGTCAACTCTTCAACTCCCATGACTACCAAACGTTTTGCCTCCCACTATTTTCTTCGAGCCGATGGCACATTGGGACAATTTCCTGTTGTGACGGTGGCTGGCGATGGTTCCATCCTTTCGGTGGAGGAGCATGGCCGTGCGTTTACCGAAACCGCCGGTGTCTCCTTTTTTGGTGGGATTATGCTACCCGGTTTTATTGCCTATGCTGCCGATGGCACTGTTTTCAATGCCGCCAGTATCCGGCAGTTGGGCACGGCTGGGTTTCTTCGTTTTGTATGTAACAGCCACTTAGGCTGTTTGGTTGAAAACCGTTTTGCTTGTGTTGCAGATGTGGGGGTGGCCGATGGGTGCGAGGCGTTACCTGCTTTCAATGGGTCGGATGATTTTACCGCAAGAGTCAATCATTTGACCCTTCAACGCGCACACGAACTGGAGGTTTATCCCCGGTGGGGAGCTTTACAGGCTGGTGCATCACCGGGCATCATGGTTTTAGAGGGCATCGATTTGAGAAATTTCTCCGCAATCGCTGCAGTAAAATTTCGAATTCTTATACCTTAAATATCTATTGAAATGTATTTGTCCGATCACGGCATTGGCCGTTTGTTGGCATTGGCCATCGAAGCTGCCATCGGTGGCGGGCGAGAAATCATGGCGGTGTATCAGAAAGTTGATGTGGGCATTCGGATCAAGGATGACCAGTCGCCGGTGACCGAAGCCGACATGCGTAGCCACCATTTGATTGTGGATAAGCTTCAGCAAACCGGTATTCAGGTGCTGAGCGAAGAGGGTGTCGAAATCCCTTTTACAGAACGCAGTGGTTGGCAATCCCTTTGGGTGGTCGATCCACTGGATGGCACCAAAGAGTTTATCAAGCGCAACGGGGAGTTTACCGTCAATATTGCCTTGGTGGAAAACCAGCAACCGATGTTGGGGATCATTTTTGTTCCTGTGAAAGGTTGGCTCTATATTGGATATGGACAAACCGCCCGTAAATATATTTGTAGTGACTGGTTGCACCATCCCGATGGAGCGTTTTTGAAACATGCCAGTTATGAGGTGCTTCCATGCCAGAAGGATGTACCGTTGACCGCAGTGGCCAGTATCAGCCATCCCAACCGGGAAACTATGGATTACATTGAAGGGGTGCGTCAACGTAATGGTTCTATAGCGATTCGTTCGGTGGGTAGCAGCCTTAAGTTTTGCCTGCTGGCCGAGGGGGTCGCCCATCTTTACCCACGTTTTGGACGCATCATGGAGTGGGATACGGCTGCCGGTCAAGCCATACTGGAAGCTACCGGTGGTGTGGTGTTAACGATTCCGGATATGGAGCCAATGCAATACAACCGCGAGGATCTTCGAAATCCTTTCTTCATCGCGCTCGGGGCTGGGGTGGATCGTGAGTTGTTGAGTTCTGGGTTCTGAGTTGTTGTGTATTGGGTTTGATAAAAATGTGATAATTGTCAGATTATTTCTCCCTGATATTTGGGATTTTATCAAACGAGCATTAATTTTGGGATAGTTTTTTCTGAAACAGTCAATTACCCGATTTTTGGGTGTTGGATTCTCGGATTTTATTCAAAACCATTTAAATAAAATAAACCATGGCTGCAATCGACAGTTATAACTTTAAGGGGAAAAAAGCGATTATTCGCGTGGATTTCAATGTGCCGTTAGACAAGCAGACTTTTGCTGTCACCGACGACACCCGCATCAGAGGTGCATTGCCAACCATCAAAAAAATATTGGCCGATGGTGGTTCCGTTATTTTGATGTCACACTTAGGTCGTCCCAATGGTGTGGTTCAGGAAAAGTACTCCATGAAACATATCCTGTCAACCGTTGAAAAACATGTTGGCGTGCCTGTGAAGTTCGCTGGTTTGGCCACTTCGGAAGAGGCTCAAAAAATGGCTTCAGAATTGAAGGCTGGCGAAGTGATGATGTTGGACAACCTTCGTTTCCACGAGGAAGAGGAAGGAAAAGCATACCACCTGGCCGACGATGTTTCCGAAGAGGAGAAAAAAGCAGGCAAGGCTAAAGTGAAAGAGAGCCAGAAAGGGTTTGTTAAAACGTTGGCAAGCATGGCCGACTGTTATGTGAACGATGCCTTTGGTACGGCACACCGCGCACACGCTTCCACAGCTTTGATCGCCGAGCATTTCCCCGGTAACAGCATGTTTGGTTACTTGATTGAAGCCGAATTGAAAGCCATGGATTTGGTGTTGTTGGCACCTCAAAAGCCATTTACTGCCATTATGGGCGGTGCTAAGGTTTCAGACAAGATCTTGATCATCGAAAATCTGCTCGACCGCGTTGACAACTTGATTATTGGTGGTGGTATGACTTACACTTTCGTGAAAGCGATGGGTGGAAATATCGGCAAGTCGCTTTGCGAAGCCGATAAGTTGGATTTGGCTCTTGAGATTCTGAAGAAAGCCGAAGCCAAAGGTGTTAAGGTTTATTTGCCAACTGATGCCATCAATGCCGATGCTTTTGATGCCAATGCCAACACCTGCGTGTCGAATGTGGCTGAAACGCCTGATGGGTGGATGGGGTTGGACATTGCTGATGAGTCAATCAAGACTTTTAGTGATGTGATTGCCAACTCAAAAACAGTTCTTTGGAATGGTCCTATGGGTGTGTTTGAGATGGAGAAATTCTCCAAAGGCACCTCAGCCGTGGCACACGCCGTTGCCACAGCTACTGCTAATGGCGCATTCAGCCTGATTGGCGGTGGTGACTCGGTTGCTGCCATCAACAAAAACAACTTGGCCGATAAAGTATCGTACGTATCTACCGGTGGCGGTGCCATGCTGGAGTATATGGAAGGTAAAGAATTGCCAGGAATCAAGGCTATCCGCAAATAATAGCAATAAAAATAAAAAAGAGCCTGCCGCTATCGTGTGGCAGGCTTTTTTGCGTTAATTTAGAACCGTTTTTTAGAGGTCTAATAGCCTGTCGCCGGCTTTAATTTTTTGTTGAAATGATAACGCTCTTCTATTCTTTAGGAATTTTTCTGTATGGTTTAGCCATCCTATTGGCGGTACCTTTTAATGCCAAGGCGCGCTTGCTTTGGACTGGGCGCCGCCGGGTGTGGAACGACCTGAGGCATTACATCAATAACAACCGTTGCATCTGGATTCATGCTGCTTCATTGGGCGAGTTTGAGCAGGGACGGCCCTTGATTGAGGCGTTGCGCAGTCAATATCCCAACCGCAAGATTGTGCTTACCTTCTTTTCCCCTTCTGGATTTGAGGTGCGTAAGAATTATCCATTGGCCGACTTGGTTTGCTACCTGCCTGCAGACTCCTTTTTCAATGCCCGCCGGTTTATTCGGTTGTTGAATCCCGAAATGGTCTTTTTTGTGAAATATGAGTTCTGGTACTTCTATTTGACAGAACTAAAACGGCAAAACATTCCGGTTTATGGTGTGTCGGTCATTTTCCGGGCCGATCAGATGTTTTTTAAATGGTATGGAGGTTGGTTTCGCAAAATATTGAACAGTTTCACCCATTTCTACTTACAGGACCAGGTTTCTGCCGATCTTCTTAAGAGCAGGGGCTATTCCAATTATACTGTGTCCGGGGACACGCGCTTCGACCGGGTAGCCAAAATTGCCGCTTCATCGGGCGATGATGAGCTCACGCAACGTTTTGCAAAGGGGGCACGGGTGATTGTGGCGGGTAGTTCTTGGGAGCCTGATGAAGCTCTTTTGATCGACTACATCAACCGGGCTCCTGAGGATGTGAAGCTGATCCTGGTGCCACACGAGATAGGGGAGGAACACATCCGGCAAATATCAAAACAATTGGATGTTCCCTATTTTCTCTATAAAAAGGCGCCTTTCGATCCTGAAAATTACCGGGTGATGGTGGTCAACACCATTGGGCTACTTTCCTCCATCTACAAATATGGACAGGTGGCTTACATCGGTGGTGGTTTCGGCAAGGGCATCCATAATACCCTGGAGGCCGCCACTTATGGGATGCCGGTTTTGTGGGGCCCAAACTACCATAAGTTTAAAGAGGCGCGCGACCTCTTAAGTTGTGGTGCCGGATTTGTGGTGGCCGATCAGGAAGCCTTGGACACCCAATTGGATGCCTTGTTGAACAATCAGGATTTGTGTGCCCAGGCCGGTAATAAAGCCAAACAGTATGTTGCTGGAATGTGTGGAGCCACTGATCAAATTATTTCAGATCTTTTCAAGTAAGTGTAACGATGATTATGATACAAAAAACTCCGTTATCCACGGAGTTTTTTTGTGTCTGATTTCTTTTCCATATTTTGGAAAAGCCCTCCTTTGATTCTTCTTTTTGATCCGTTCCCTGCCTTAGGTTTCAGTTGGTAGATGGTCATTGGCAGTTGGTTCCATGGTTTGGATATTTTGCAACTAAAAAAGTATAAAATATTCTAATTGGATAACTTTTCCGATTTTCAAAAAAAATATAGTGTTGAAATATAGGTGTTTGAGTGTTTGAATTGGATAACTTTTTGGGTGTGTTGAAAAAAAAACTTTGACACAAATTCTTCTTGCCGTATCTTAGTGATATGAAAAATTGAGTGTCGGAAAAAATCTAACCTCTATATAATCAATCAAAAAACAGCTTAACTGCCATGTCAAAAGTAGAAACCGTTTTAGAGCCTCAAACTATGAAAAAGACCTTTAGTAATGAGGAGGCATTTAACTCTGCATTAAATTATTTTAATGGTGATGAGTTGGCCGCACGTGTGTGGGTGAATAAATACGCATTGAAGGATTCGGATGGTCACTTGTATGAGTTGACGCCCGATGATATGCATTGGCGTTTGGCGCGGGAGATTGCCCGCATCGAGCAACGCTATGAGCAGCCAATGTCGGAAATTGAATTGTTTGAGCTTTTTGCACGCTTTAAATATATCATCCCTCAGGGTGGCCCTATGACAGGGATTGGCAACGGTTTCCAGGTGGCTTCCCTATCCAACTGTTTTGTCATTGGTAATGAAGGCAACTCCGACTCCTATGGCGGCATCATGAAAATTGACCAAGAGCAGGTTCAGCTGATGAAACGCCGTGGTGGTGTGGGGCATGACCTTTCGCACATCCGTCCCAAAGGTTCGCCTGTGAAGAATTCGGCTCTGACATCTACCGGCATTGTGCCTTT
>JAGPIS010000055.1 GCA_018054835.1 Breznakibacter sp.
GATTCCGCCCCGAAGTGCTATCCTTCACCGTGAGCACCCACCAAGACCCGTTTTTCTGGCTGAACATCAAATCGGGTGAAATGAGCAGCAACCTGGAGCTGGAAAAAAAAGAACAGCCCACCTGGGTAAAGGATTTCAACAAAAAAGAGCTGCCCGCCACCTATCTCGAAAGGCAATGGGCTCCCTTGATGGACATTACCGAATACCACGAATGGCAGTTCTTCAATGATGTGCAAAAACCCTCACGCACATTTTATTATGCACTGAAAGACCCCAAGGCCATTTATCCCTACCAGAAACTGGCCGGGTCGCCTTATGGGAACAGTGTGGTGCGCGACTTTTCCGCTGCGCTGATCATTAACGAGTCGCTTGGAAAGGACGACATGACCGACCTGCTGACCATTGAATTCACCACCAACCCTTCCATCAGGAAAAAAAACCTACCCCTGGATGCCGAAACGGAAGACCTGCTGCTGCGCCTCGACAATGAAATTGAAAGTTTATTAAAACTGATCGACGAGCAAGTGGGGCTCCACAACACCTTGATTGTGTGCACCGCCATAAAAAAACCTTCGGATCTCACCCAAACCGGGGAGACCTACAACAATCCGCGGGGCGTCTTCAATGTCACCAAGGCTTCCTCGCTGCTCAACCTATACCTGATGGCACTCCATGGCCAGGGCAAATGGGTGCTAGACCACCGGAGTGGCGAGATTTCCTTGAACAATGAGTTAATCACCAAATCGAAAATTGACCGCAACACCATATTAAAGCAAGCTTGTGATTTCCTATTACAAGTGGAAGGGGTTGCCCACGCCATTTCATCGGCCGATTTGACCACCGCCAACACCGTCTGGCAATCCAACCGCGCCATGCTACAAAATTACCATCTGAAGCGTTCGGGCGACATCATATTTTCGCTGGAGCCTGGCTGGAGCGAAGAGCTGCCCGATGGGAAACGGTTGCGCCATTCCTGGGGACAGGAATATGTACCACTGGCATTCTATGGTTGGCGCATAGCGCGTCAAAACATGATGCAACCCATTGAAATGATGGATGTGGCGCCTACAATATGCACTTTCATGGAAATATCGCTACCCAACGGCAACGAGGGGAAAGCCATCAACGGCTTATTGCAGTGAAAAAGAAGAAACAATACGATTATACTCCACCAACATGGCAATGTCCTTTTCAAGGGCATTGCCAATCACCAGGATGTCGGCACCAGCCCGACAGGCTCGCTCAATTTTTACCGCCGAGTTGAGTCCTCCACCAACAATCAAGGGAACCGTCAATTCGCGCCGAACGGCCTCGATCAACCCAGCTGGCACGGGCAAATCGGCACCGCTTCCCGCTTCCAGATAAACCAACTTCATCCCAAGCAGTTCGGCGGCCAGGGCAGTGGCCAAGGCAATATCCGTCTTATTGGCCGGGATCGGCATTGTGTTGCTCATATACTGAACCGATGTCACACTATTGCCATCAATCAAAAGGTAACCCGTTGAGATGGCTTCCATGCCACAGCGGCGAATCATGGGTGCTGCCACAACATGCTGGCCAATCAAGAATTCAGGATTACGTCCCGAAAGGAGCGAAATAAAGAGCAGCGCATCGGCCGACTCGGAAAACTGCGAGACATTTCCAGGGAATAGAATCACTGGTACCGTAGTGATGGCCTTAACCTTACGGATAAAGGCTGAGGTATCGGCTGTGACCAAACTACCTCCCACAAAAATCAATCCCGGAGGGCATTGCTGCAGCACCTCGGCCAACAAATCAAAACGGTCAGAGCCGTAAGCATCCGGATCGAGCAAAAGCGCCAGCATTTTTTGCCCGGCAGCACGCTTTTCAATAATATATTGATATACCGACATATCCATTCAACAATAAACTAAGATTAAATCATCAGTCACCTGAAAAAAGAGCTCCGTTTCAGCCACGAAACCATCCTTGTTGATTCCCCCGATCATGGAGCCTTGGCTGGCCAACGACAACCCGCGAACATAAAGATCTTGGTTGAAAATAATCCCTGGTTGGTCGTAGAGCTTGAAAAGAGCCTCTTTGGCCGACCATATCAACAAAAATGAGAGCGCCTTGTTTTGTAGATCCACCATTGTCATCTCTTCTTCGGAAACAAAACGGTGCACCAGAGGTTCTACGCGGCTTGAAGGATACTCCAAATCGATGGCCGTCGGTTTTTCCGAAAGGCTCACCCCAACATAACCCTTTGTGTGAGAGATGCTGATATGGCAACCATCAATCCAGGGCTTTCCACTGGGCAAATAGTGTACCGGGGCATAATACCCCAGCATTTGATGAAGCAGGCACCGAACCGCAAGCCACTCCCTCTTGCGTGCATCGAAACGGAACTGCCGGTAAAGAGCCATCTCCTCCTCCGAAAGGGCAATTGAAGACTCAAGCTCCTGAAGCGATTCGGTTATTTTCCAAACGCCCACCATACCATAGGAACCAAACTTGAAGTTTTTATAAAGTGCCATCCAAAATTATTTCCAGCTGACCGATTCCATAAGCTGCATCATATCCTCCTTGATAAAATCAATCACCGGTGCTAGGCTATCCTTGTTGGGGATGGAATTAAAATAAAGGGCCCCCCTTAAAAAATGGCGGCTACTGTCGGTGACAGCGAACTGAAGCGGTGAGGCAGCATTCCCTTTAATCTCATACAAGATGCCATACACATGGTGTTCCTCATCCTGGAAAAACCGTTCCCCAATGGCATCGGCTTTGATGGAGTGTTTGTAAGCCAACTTTCGACTATCCTCCATCACCTCGTCAATATTGTTGGATAGCTGCTTGTAGCTGATATGGATCGTGCTGTTGAACCGCGGGAATACGATATTCACCCAATAGGGTTCGTTGGGAGCATCGGCATCGGGCACCACCTTACTGTAAACCGGGTAGTTGAAACGGTAAGGAAAGACTGAATCCAACAGTTGGTACTCCTTGGCTGGCAACTCAATCCTGAAATAGCCACGCGGCAGAGGAGTGTAATGATTGCTGCACCCAACCAGGCAGCCGATGGCCATCAATGCTATAATGAAAACTCTCATAAAACTCATTTTTTAATCTTAGATTCGGCAATGGTTTTATTGACGAACTTAACCTTCTTGATCCGCCGGTTGTCGGCCGCCAGAACCACAAAAACAAAATTATTGAACTCCAAAACCTCATGCTTTACCGGGATGGCGCCTTTCAATTCCAGCAACAATCCGGCCAAGGTTTCGGCTTCGCCCCTCACCTGATCAAAAACAGAAGCGTCAACGCCAATAATTTTAAAGAAGTCGTTCAGCAATATTTTTCCTTCAAAAATGATTGACCCATCGGTCATCACTGCAAACATAGCCTCATCGTCGTCGTACTCATCACTGATTTCACCCACGATCTCCTCAAGCACATCTTCCATGGTTACGATACCAGCCATCCCACCATATTCATCCACCACAATGGCCATATGTACCTTATTGGATTGAAATTCGGCCAACAAATCGTTAATTTTTTTGGTGACGGGCACATAATAAGCCTCCCGAATCAACGATTGCCATTCAAAGCCCTGTTCACTATCCAGGAAGGGCAACAGATCCTTGACATAGAGCACCCCTTTGATATTGTCGGAGGTTTCCTGATAAACCGGGATCCGCGAATAACCCGACTCCACAATGACCTGAAGCACTTTTGAGTATTCGTAAGTGGTATCGAGCGCCACAACATCAATGCGAGAAGTCATAATTTCCTCGGCACTCAGATTGCTGAATTTCACAATCCCCTGAAGCATCTCTTTTTCTTCGGCCATATCGCCACCAGTCAATTCCAGTGCATGCGACAAATCGTCCAACGAAATATTATGCTGGTGTTTGCTAAGCTTGCGGCTCACCAAACTGGTGGATCGGATCAACAACAAGCTGAATGGCTTGAACAGACGAACCAAGAAGGCAATGGGCAGGCTCATAAAAAGTGCAAAACGCCGAGGAACTTGTGAGGCATATATTTTTGGAAAGATCTCCCCGAAAAACAGGATCAGGGAGGTGATAATCAACACCTCGAAAACAAACTTCAGCAAATGGGCATCCCCAAATAAAATCAACGAGTTACCCACAAAAGCCGCAAGAATAACAATGGCAACATTTACAAAATTATTGGCAATCAAAATAGTGGCCAGCAACAACTGTGGGTGAGACAAATGGTTGACCACCTGCCGGGCCGAACTGCTTTTTTGTTGCTTCAAAAGCTCAATATCACGTGGCTTCAAAGAAAAGAAAGCAACCTCAGTGCCGGAAATCAAGGCACTCATCAACAACAAACAAACCAAAAAAATCAAGCCAAATCCAACCCCTAAGCTAAAAGGTAAAAATTCAATCTGATGAAATCCCGAAAAAAACGAATGGGCAACTATATCTGAGTCCAAAATACTATAATTAAATGAAACAATTACAATTTAAAAAGGCAAATCATTATCGCTGCCATCGCCAAAAAAGTCTTCGGTAGGAGGTGTTGAACCAATGGAAGAGTTAAAAGCAGGCGTCACTTGATTACCATAAGCCGAGGCATTATTTTCCGAGGCGCCTTGGAAAGTATTGTTGGCGGTGGTGCCCGTTGCAACAGGAGCCGCACCTTCACCCTTCCGACCCAAGAGCTGGAGGTTTTCAACATAAATTTCGGTGACATACCGTTTGATATTGTCCTTGTCGTCGTATGAGCGGGTTCGTATTTTCCCTTCAACGTATATCTGGGAGCCTTTCTTCACATATTTCTCAACCACTTGAGCCAATCCACGCCAAACAACCAAATTATGCCATTCGGTTTTATCGGGGACAACCTGACCATCGCGCCCCGTAAAGCCCCGCTCGGTGGTGGCCAAAGTAAAATTAGCCACAGCCACATTATTATCCAAATACCTGACTTCAGGATCCTTACCTACATTACCAACCAATATAACTTTATTAACTGACATAATAATTCCGATTTATTTTTCGTTTTAAAAATACAAAAGAATCACACTAAAACAAAATGGTGTTGACCATGCACTCAATCGTTGGGGCAGTCGTCCAAAAAGGCAACGATCAACTGGGGAAAAGCAAATTTGGGGATCTCCTCCCATGAAATCAGCATTTGTGATGGTTTGGGAACGATACCAACCACCGAGAAGCGCCAAAAAGTGACGTGCAGCTCCTGGTGCGTGAGCAGGTGCTTGCGTCGCCCCACCATTTGGCCTTGAAAAACCGCCTCGGTATATTGCAGCTTCAAAAAGTCATACACCGCGGCTTCGTCCACAGGACGATCCACTTCCAGCAGCGGGAACTGGTGGAGCCCATGCCATATATCGCGGTGGTTGCGCCTTTCAATAAGGGTTTTGCCATCGGGCAAATCAAGTATGAAATAATGCAGGAAACGGGATTTCCTTTCCATGCGCTTGGCCTTGACCGGCAAATCAAGAACCCGCCCCAATGAATACGCTTGGCATAGATGATGGAGCGGACAGATCGTGCAACCGGGGTTGGAAGGGGTGCACACAAGATTACCAAACTCCATGATTGCCTGGTTGAAGAGGTGGGGCTGTTTGCGGTCGAGCAACTCATTGGCCTTGGCGAAAAAGACCTTTTTCCCGGCTCCTGTATCAATAGGTGTATCAATGGCAAAAAAACGGGCGAAAAAGCGGAACACATTCCCATCCACCACCGCATGGGGCAGCCGGAAACAAAAAGAGGCAATGGCCGCTGCCGTATAATCGCCAATTCCGGGAAGTGCCCTGATCATTTTATATTCGGAGGGGAACTGACCATTATAATCAGACACAATAATCTTTGCAGCAGCATGGGCATTGCGGGCTCTAGAATAGTAACCAAGTCCTTGCCAGGCCTTCAAAACATCATCCTGAGAGGAACCGGCCAAGGCAAAGACATCGGGGAAACGCTTCAAAAACCGGTGATAATAATCAAGCCCCTGAACCACTTGAGTCTGTTGAAGAATGACCTCGGAAATCCAAATTTGATAGGGGTCGGTGGTATGGCGCCAAGGCAAATCCCGTCCATTTAAATGATACCATTCATACAATAATTGTTCGAAATTGGTCATTCTTAAAATTTTACGCAAAAATAGAGGATTTCTTTTTTTTTATGATGAAATCGGTTTATATTTGCAATCTGATTTTTAAAAAATACGCTGTAAACATTTGATAATTAATAATTTTATACAGAAATGACAAAGGCAGATATTGTTAACGAAATTTCTAAGAACACAGGAATTGAGAAAGTTACGGTTCAGAAGACTGTAGAGGCTTTCATGGATACGATTAAAGGCTCTCTGGTTAAGGGCAAAAACGTATATCTCAGAGGCTTTGGTAGCTTCGTGGTTAGGAAAAGGGCTGAAAAAACTGCTCGCAACATTTCTAAAAACACTACCATTATCATTCCTGAGCACTTTATTCCTTCCTTCAAGCCTTCGAAGACCTTTACTGTAAAGGTTAAAAATAATGTTAAAAATAATTGAGTTTTAAATCTAAAAATTTGTAGCTATGCCAAGCGGTAAAAAAAGAAAGAGACATAAAATGGCTACGCATAAGCGTAAAAAGAGACTAAGAAATAACAGGCATAAGAAGAAGAAATAACATTTCTTTTCTGAAGACTTTCGAAACAAACAGAGAGCATGTTCTTTCTGTTTGTTTTGTATTAGTCACCACTGTTTATTTTCATAAATGTTCTTTGAAATTAATGATTAATTGATAAAGTGAACGCAGAACTGTTTATTGATGTTACTCCAGAAGAGATATCAATAGCCTTGTTGGAAGACAAGCGACTCGTGGAGCTGCGTAGGGAAAAAAGCAACATACAATTTGCGGTAGGAGACATTTACCTAGGTAAGGTAAAGAAAATAATGCCGGGATTAAATGCTGCCTTTATCGATGTAGGGTATGAGAAGGATGCATTTCTTCATTACCTCGATCTTGGGCCACAGTTCAAGACCCTACAGAAATTCCTTCGCACAGCCTCCTCAAAGAAAGGTACTCTGGGAATGCACAAACTCAAAGTGGAAGAGGATATCAATAAGAACGGAACCATCGCAGAAGTATTACTAGCCGGACAGGAGGTATTGGTTCAAATAGCCAAAGAACCCATATCGACAAAAGGTCCGCGATTGACATCAGAAATCTCACTGGCAGGAAGAAACCTGGTACTTATGCCCTTCTCTGACAAAGTATCGGTCAGCCAGAAAATCAAATCTTCCGAAGAACGCAATCGTCTCAAGAGATTGCTTTTAAGTATCAAGCCAAAAAATTACGGCGTTATTGTACGTACGGTTGCTGAAGACAAACGGGTTGCGGAATTGGACAAAGAGTTGCGCATGCTTGTGAAACGCTGGGAAGACAACACCAACCGCCTGAAGGACATCAAATCCCCTTCACTGGTGATTGGCGAAGTAGGTCGAACCACGGCTCTTTTAAGAGACATACTCAACCCCTCCTTCAACGCGATACACGTTAACGACGAAGATGCCTACCACGAAATTAAGGATTACGTGAGCTTGATCGCTCCTGACCGCGAAAATATCGTGAAGCATTACAAAGGATCATTGCCGATATTCGATAACTTCAATATCGAAAAGCAACTCAAGCTGTCATTCGGCAAAACAGTATCCTTTAAAAGTGGTGCCTATCTGATTATTGAACACACAGAAGCACTGCATGTTATTGATGTCAATAGTGGCAACCGATCAAAATCGGCTGCCAACCAAGAGAACAATGCCCTCGAAGTCAACCTGGCAGCTGCCGACGAAATTGCCCGTCAGCTGAGATTGCGCGATATGGGTGGCATTATAGTGATCGACTTTATTGATATGCAAAGTAATGAAAACCGCCAAAAGGTATTCGACCGCATGAAAGAGGCCATGGCCAACGACAGAACCAAACACAACATTCTGCCGCTAAGCAAATTTGGCCTGATGCAAATTACCCGCCAGCGTGTCCGCCCCGAAATGTATATCAACACAACCGAAACATGCCCATCCTGCTTGGGTTCCGGAAAAATTGGACCATCCATCCTTGTGCCTGACATGATTGAAGCATCCATTGTCAGAGCCGTGCATAAACCAATGCTTAAAAAATTCACCCTGAAGGTTCACCCCTACATCCATGCTTACCTGAAAAAAGGTTTCCCTTCACAAATATTGAAATGGAAAATCAAACATGGATTTGGTTTCAAAGTGACCCCTTCGGCCTCATTAGGCTTTTTAGAGTTCAAAATAGTCGATGATAATAACCAAGAGGTTGACCTGAATTAACAGGTCAACCTCTTTTTTTTTGCCCTCCCTTAACATCTTTTACCACCAGCTATAAAACTTTTCCTATCTTTAAACGGTTTATTTGATTCTGAATATTAAGTTCTAATTCTTTTAATTATAATCTTTTGTTTATGCGAAACAGGTTGATATTGACACTCCTTTTGCTTTTCACCGTCACGTTTTCCTGGAGCCAGATTGGAACCAGCAACCCGGTGGACTGGAAAATATCGATTAAAAAACTGGCAGACAATCAATACGAAATCGTTGGTGAGGCGACCCCGAATTCGGGCTGGCACGTTTATTCGGCATTCCTGCCCGAAAATACGGCCATTCCCACCTCCATCACCATCAATGCCACCCCTGGCGTGAAAACCTCCGGCGCCATCACCGAGAAACCAACTCCCGAAACCCACTTCGACGAGTCGTTCAAGGCCGAACTGAAATGGCACAGCAAAAAGGCTACCTTCTCGCAAAAAATTGAACTCACCCAGCCGGGCAAGGTCAATATCACAGGATATGTGGAGTATATGGCCTGCAACGATGAAACCTGCATGCCGCCCGATCAAATTGAATTCAACTTCACCGTGGAAGGAGCGGCTCTAGCCGAAACGACATCCGAAGCAAAAAATGAGGGGCAGACCGATGCCCTAGCATCGCAGGAAGCGACCAAAGAAACCGCAGTAGCGGAACCACAGGCCCCCAAAACGGAGATTGCAGCAGCAGCTGATACCTCCACCGAAAAAAACCAGAGCTACTGGAGCATATTTTTCATTGCCTTCATTGCCGGTTTTGCCGCCTTGCTCACGCCATGCGTCTTTCCGATGATTCCCATGACGGTGAGCTTCTTCACCAAACAGAGCAAGACCAAAGCCATGGGGATCCGCAATGCCATCCTTTATGGCGTTTCCATTATCGTCATTTACCTTTTATTGGGAACGGTGGTGACAGCAGTGTTTGGGGCAGGCGCATTGAATGCACTGGCTTCCGAACCGCTCTTCAACCTCTTCTTTTTCATCCTGCTAATCGTTTTTGCCATTTCATTCTTTGGCGCGTTCGAAATCATGCTGCCCGCCTCATGGGTGAATGCAGCCGACAAAAACGCCGACAAGGGTGGGTTGATCGGCATATTTTTCATGGCCTTCACGCTTGCATTGGTATCGTTCAGCTGCACCGGCCCCATCGTGGGCACCATCATTGTTGAAGCAGCCCGCAATGGCGGCTTGGCTCCGGTTATTGGCATGTTGGGCTTCTCCCTGGCCATTGCCTTACCCTTCACCTTTTTTGCTGCCTTCCCCGGGTACCTCAACTCATTGCCCAAATCGGGCGGTTGGCTCAACTCAGTAAAGGTTGTTTTAGGTTTCTTGGAACTGGCCTTTGCCTTCAAATTCCTCTCCAATGCCGATATGGCACTGGATCTGCACATCCTTGAACGTGAAGTGTTCCTGGCCATCTGGATTGCTATATTCGGGACTCTGGCGCTCTACCTGTTCGGCAAAATCAAATTACCCCACGACTCCTCGATGGATCACCTGCCAGTGTCGCGTATGATATTGGGCATTGTGGTATTGTCGTTCACCATCTATTTGGTTCCTGGCTTATGGGGAGCTCCGGTCAAGCTGATCAGCGGATTCCCGCCTTCCTCCAATTATGCTGAATCGCCCATGGGGGTGGGTCGCGAATCGGTCGCCATCACCACATCGGCATCATCACACAGCGACATGCCGGCCGGCATGCACCAGGGACCACAAGGCATCCCTGCTTTCGACGACCTTCAACCGGCATTGGAATATGCCAAAAAGG
>JAGPIS010000221.1 GCA_018054835.1 Breznakibacter sp.
TGCTTGCGAGTTTTTTCTGAGGTGTTGATCAATCCCCATATCTCTTCCAGGGTCATGGCAGCAGGTACTTCAATGGCAACGTGCTTGCCGTCGTTCATAGCCTGGATGCCGATGGCAGCATGGCTTTTCCAGTCGGTAGCCACATAAATAAGGTCCACATTGGGTAATGCGGTCACTTTGCGCCATACTGTAGTGTCGCCATAAAATTCCTGTGCTTTGGGCAGTCCTTTCTTTTCAAGCATTTTGTTCACCTTCTCGGTGTTTTCCTGTACCACGTCGCAAAGGGCAACGATCTCTACACCGGGAATGTTGGTCATGCGGTTTACGGCTCCTGGGCCGCGCATGCCCAAACCAATAAATGCCACGCGCACCACTGGAATGGGATCAACACGATGCAACAATACATCCTGCTGACCTGCTGGACGAGCAGGAACTTTGGTTTCGATCAGGCACGCCTGTTTGTTGTTGGCTGTGTTGCTGACACAAGCCGATAAAATGCCACACATAAGAAGTGTGATGGCCATCGTTTGTCGATAAAATGTTTTCATGCTTTTACTTTTATGGTGTAGGATTTTATTTTTTGATTCTCAATACTTGTTGTTTCTTTTTTACAAAGATTGGGTTTTATATTTTCTTGCAGGTTGAATTATCATGCAAATGATATGACAAAATAGTCTATTGTTAGTCTTTTTCATTCGCCAATGGGTAAAAATTGGTCATGTGGAATAGGGTTGATTATCTGTTACTGGTTGTGCAGTAGTGTATTGTGGCGTTTTTGTGTGTTGGCTTCCTGTTTTGGTTTTTTTTACATATTGTTGCTTCCTTTTATGGTTTCGCTCAAAAAAACAGGCGGTAATTGTTGTAATAAATGTCAAATTTGTACTTTCTAATTTTGAGTCCTCATATGAATACTTTATTGATTGGTGCCACCATTGCCATATATTTGCTTGTGCTGTTCTTCACTTCGTGGCTTTCGGGCCGGCGGGGCGACAATGCCACCTTTTTTATTGGTAACCGTCAAAGCCCCTGGTACGTGGTGGCCATTGGCATGGTGGGGGCGTCCATATCGGGTGTCACCTTCATCTCGGTGCCGGGATGGGTTGGTGCCACCGGATTTTCCTATATGCAGATGGTTTTTGGTTATTTCGTCGGTTATGTTGTGATTGCCAATATCCTGCTGCCACTCTACTATCGGTTGAACCTGATATCCATCTATGCCTATCTCGAGCAGCGCTTTGGCGTGGTGAGTTACCGTACGGGCTCGGTGCTTTTTATGGTGTCGCGTTTGGCAGGCTCGGCAGCCCGGCTATACCTGATGGTGAATGTGCTTCAATTTGTTTTGTTTGATGCGTTGCATATTCCTTTTTATGTCACCACCATCCTCACGCTTCTGGTGATATGGCTTTACACGCACCGTTCCGGCCTGCGAACCATTATCTTCACTGATACTCTGCAGACCTTGATATTCATCACCTGTGTGGCGGTTACTTTTGTGGTGCTTGGTCAAAAGATGGGATTATCGGTATCTGGTGCCGTCGATTTGATTGTCAACAGTCCGTATGCCCGCTTATTTGAGTGGAGCGACTGGCGCTCTACGGGTTTTTTCTGGAAACAGTTTTTGACTGGGGCGTTTATCACCATTGTGATGACCGGTCTGGACCAGGATATGATGCAAAAGAACTTGAGCTGTCGATCCCTTAAAGATGCCCAAAAAAATATGTATAGCTACGGCTTTGCTTTTATTCCGGTCAACCTGCTTTTTTTGGCCTTGGGCGCACTGCTTTTCCTCTTTGTTCAGTCGCATCATATCCCTTTGCCGGCCAAGGCCGATGATCTGTTTCCTACCATCGTGGCAGGAGGGTATCTGCCTCCGGTGGTGACTGTGTTGTTTGTTTTGGGCTTGATGGCGGCCGCGCTTTCGAGTGCCGACTCCACCCTTACTTCCCTAACGACCTCTTTCTCTCTCGACATTCTCAAGGTTGACAAGATGGGCAAAGTGCAGGCTGAAAAAGCAAGACGATTGACCCATGTGGCTTTCACCGTATTGAGCGGCGCTTTGATCTTTATCTTTTATTGGCTTGGGCAGGATACCATCATTGGAACTATTTTCACAATGGCCGGTTATACTTACGGCCCTTTATTGGGATTGTATGTTGTGGGTCTATTCACGCGGTGGCGTATCAACGACCGCCTGGTGCCCATGGCTGCCATACTGGCTCCTGTGGTTACTGGGGTGGTTGATTTTTACGATACGGCCTGGTTTGGGTTCAAGCTAGGCTACGAGGCATTGCTGATCAATGGTGCGCTGATGGTTTTCTTTTTATTGTTGTCATCCTTGAAAGCCCCATTCAATCGGGTTAATTGATAATTCGTGCGGTAGGGTGTACAACATTGGGAATAATCCATTAATTTTATCCGAAACAATAAAAATGAAACTTATGAAAATGTTAAAAAGAATATTGCTTGGTTTGTTGGTGCTCCCCCTGTTGTCGAGCTGTGGTTACAACAGTATGGTGGAGTTGTCGGAAGGTGTGGATGCCCAGTGGGCGCAGGTTGAGAACGTTTATCAGCGCCGGGCCGATCTGATCCCCAACTTGGTGAATACCGTCAAAGGTTATGCGGCTCACGAAGAGGGTACCTTGACTGCCGTGGTGGAAGCCCGTTCAAAAGCGACCAGTGTGAATATTGATGCTTCCAAATTGGATGCCCAGAGTATGCAGCGTTTCCAGGATGCTCAAAGTGGCTTGACTCAGGCCCTTTCCAAATTGATCATGCTTCAGGAGAGTTATCCTAATTTGAAAGCCAATGAGAACTTCAGAGATTTGCAGGCTCAGCTCGAGGGAACTGAAAACCGTATCACGGTGGAGCGTCAGAAATTCAACGATGTCACCCGTCAGTACAATACCTATATCAAGCGGTTCCCCACGAATTTGATTGCTTCCATGTTCAGTTTTGAGCAAAAGCCTTATTTCCAGGCTGAAGAAGGATCCAATCAGGCACCTAAAGTAGAATTTTGATCATGCCAAAGAATTTTTTCAGCGATCAGCAACGCAAGCAGATTGAGGATGCCGTCCG
>JAGPIS010000222.1 GCA_018054835.1 Breznakibacter sp.
CCATGTTGTTGGGTACATACCAGGTTTGGTGATAGTTTTTGATGTTGGTGATGGAGGGGTTCTTCAGGTGCTCCTGCGTTCCCAACACGGTTTGTGTGCCATAGGGGTGGTTTTGGAACAGTGCCGAAAAGAGGTTTTCAATCACCTTGCGCGAGTCGCGGGTCAACGACATGTTCTTCTCTTCGTAAACCGTCTCCAACTCGGTATGGAAACCACGGATGGTGGAATTCTCAAAACGGTCGGCCTGGATCTTGGCCCAGTTTTCGATCTGGTTCGATGGAATATTTTCAACGTAAACAGTCTGGTCGTTGCTTGTATAGGCATTGGTTCCTTCAGCACCAATGGCCGACATCAGCTTGTCGTACTCGTTGGGGATGGCCAATTTGGACGCTTCGTACGAAAGGCTGTCGATCACAGCATAGATCGCTTTCCTTTCGGCCTCGTCGGTGGTGTTGCGGTATTTCTCGAACTGAGCCTCAATTTCATCCAAAAGGGGCTTCTCCAGTTCGTAGTTTTGTGTACCGAACTGCTTGGTGCCCTTGAACATCAGATGTTCAAAGTAATGTGCCAAACCGGTGGTTTCGGCCGGGTCGTTTTTACCACCCACTTTCACCGCGATGTAGGTTTGTATGCGCGGCTTCTCTTTGTTGACAGTCATGTAAACCTTCAAACCGTTGGGTAGGGTGTAGATTCTCGATTGCATGGGGTCTCCCGGTACCGACTCATACTTGTATTTGGAGGGGGTACACGAAAATAACACCAGCACCATCAGCATCAAAGCGATGCTTTTGATTGTTTTGATCATAGTGGTTATTTTTAATGAATAATAAAGATAACTACAATGATAATCAATTTATTGTGAAATATTGCTGATTTGAATCTGTTTTACACAATGTTTTGCGAAAAATATAAAAACACAAAACCCGGCGGTAGGCCGGGTTCAGTAAAGTCGTCTGTTCGTTTTGACCGAACAGGGTGAATATTATGCCAAACGAACGTTTACAGCATTCATTCCTTTTTTACCACGCTCAACGTCAAATGTTACTTTATCGTCTTGTTTGATTTTGTCCTGAAGACCAGAAACGTGAACAAAAATTTCTTCGCCGCTCTCGTCAACTTTGATGAAACCGAAACCTTTGGTCTCATTGAAAAATTTTACTACTCCTGTACTCATTATAAATTATTTTAATGTTTTAACATTACAAATATAAAACCATTGATTTGAAAACCTAATGATTTTTGCAAATTAATTTGCAAAATATGTGTTTTGTGTTTATGGTTCTAAATTTCAGTATGTTATATGTAAGTGTCTTGATATTTAAAAAACAGGCGGCCAGTTTTCGAAGCCGACCGCCCTTCATAGAATCATTTCTTTTGTATGGCCTCATAACGGTCGCATACCCCGTCCTTATTATCATCGGAGAAGTTGCGTCCCTGTCCGGTTCCTTGGCGCTCACCCAATCCTTTGCCTTTGCCCAACCCTTGGCCACGCCCCTGTCCGGTGGCGTTTTTGCGATTGCCCTTGCCTATGGCCTGCCCTTTTGCGCGTGGTGAAGTGCCATTTTCGTAATTGTCGCACACGCCATTATTGTTCTGATCGACATAGGCCGGGCCATTACCCTGTGTGGTGGTTGACTTCTGGTTTTTTACCGGTGTTTGTGCACTAACGATGGCGGTTGTAGCCATCAAGAAAAGTGCTGCCAAAATTGTCGTTGCTTTCATAATCGTAATTTTATATGGTGAAATCAATGTGTTTCGGCATTAGCCTATTGAGGTGGCTGGTGGTTTCGGCGCTTGCCCAAACCCCGCTTTGATTCGGGATTGCCCATCGGATGGTCGGATCGGAAGGCCGATTCAAACAACTGCTTCAACTTCCCGTGCTGTTCGGGGCGGCATATCCCCTGTATATCCAAGTAGTAGCGGTAAGTCTCCCGCTTTAATTTGGCATGTAATATACCCACCGAATCGGAGAGTTGGTTCAGTTTGCTGGTATCTGGCGATGGCGCTTCAAGACTGGCCAACATATCCTGGCGCAATTGATTTAACTTGAACGAGATGCTGCGCCCTTCATCCCTAAACCGTTGGTTGATGCCGCGGAACTGTTGCATCTGTTCCTGATCCAAATCCAGGGCATCGCGAAACGAACGGCCATTGTATTGTTGAACGCCATTTTCGCTGAATTGGGGCGTGTAAACACCATTTGATTGCGAAACCACGTTCGATTGATAATAATGGAACACAATGGTGGCAATGGTGGCGATGTTAAGTGCCGCCAGTATGATGATGATCCAAATCAGTGTTTCTCGTTTGATTGCCATAACTTAGTTTTTATTCGGTAATTAATCTCTGGAAACCTTCCATCTCTAGGTCATTCAAATAAGTTAGTTCTTCGGCATAATAACCATTGTCGCCATCATGCTGAACCAGGCTGCCCAGCATAATGCCGGCGCCCAGGCTTGCGGCCACGGATGCCACCAGCAATGCTCTCCGCATCCTTATTACCACCCCACTTTGGCCTCTATTGTTCATTGCTTCAATAGCGCCCATCACCCTGGCTTCTGTATAACCCGAAGGCGTGCTCTTCCTGTCGAGAGCCACCATTTGGTTTATTCGCTCCAACACCAGCAACTGCTGTTGGCATTGGCGACAGTGCGCCAAGTGTTGTGCCATAACATTCAGGGCTTCACCCGAAAGCGTTTGAGCCAAGTAGCGATCCATGTTGTATGTACACTCTTTGCAAGTCATTGTTGTGGTATTTTGTTTGTTAGAACCATTAGCATCCATTTTCCTATGGGCGCCATCACTTTTTTTTATAAAAAGGCACCAATTTTTTCTGGAGGTTGGCCTTTGCCCTAAGGAGCAACTGCTCCACCGAGCCCTCAGAGGTATTCATGATGGCGGCAATCTCGCGTTGGGGAAGGTCGTCGTATTTGCTCAGCACAAAAGCCGTGCGTTGCTTTTCGGGCAATCCGTCAATAGCTTGTTCAATAAGTTGGCGTTCCTGATGGTTGATCATGGCTTGTTCCGGATCATCGTCCTCCGAAGGAAGAATCCAATTATCATCTTGAGCTGG
>JAGPIS010000223.1 GCA_018054835.1 Breznakibacter sp.
GGCCTGTATGTCGGGCAATGTGTCGAAACTTGGCCGGGGTTGGCAGATGATGGTTGAGGCCACAGGACAAGGGTTTCAGGTAAACCTTACGCCCATCGACAGGCGCGTGCGTAAATACTTGACTGGTATGGTAATGAATTTTGATGGGCGCGATTTGACGCTTGATCGACTTCGGATAGAAGAGAGTAGTGGAGGATTCACCGAATACCACTTTCTCAATAAAAAGTTGAATCAGGCGTTCGACCATGCTGTTTTTAATGTTGATTGATAGATGGAAAACAAAGTTTTTGATATTCAGAGAATATCCTCTGATGGTGAGTCGTTTCATTATCGTGCCCAAATCAATGGGAACCATCCAGTTTTCCTTGGGCACTTCCCGCAGCAGCCCGTTGTGCCAGGGGTTTGTACCTTGCAAATGCTCAAGGATTGCCTATCGGATATCCTTTCACGCCCCATTAGGTATGATTATGTGAAGGAATGCAAGTTCTTGTCTGCCATTATTCCGGGGGAGCATGAATTTTTGGATGTCAATATCCATGTCAAACAGGGTTGCAACGAAGTGAATGTTGTTGCAGAGGTATTGGCCGGAGAAAGTAAGATGATGAAGCTAAAAGCAACGTTGATATAATATGACAGATATTAAACAAAGAATACGGGAGCATAAGGTTTTGGTGGTTGTGCCCACTTATAACAATGCTGGAACAATTGCCAGTGTGGTTGAGTCGGTTCAACAATTCAGCGATGACTTGCTTGTGGTGAATGATGGTTCCACCGATGAAACCCTCCCCATACTGGAGTCCCTGAAGATTAACCATATCTCATACCTGCCCAATAGGGGGAAAGGGTACGCCATCAAGCAAGCATTCCGCTATGCCCTTGAAAATGGCTACGACTATGTCCTGACCATGGATTCCGATGGCCAACACTATGCTTCGGATATTGAGAAGTTTGTAGCGCAGATTGACGTCAATCCAGATTCTCTCATTATTGGTGCCCGAAATTTAAGGGCTGACAATATGCCTGCCAAGAACACATTTGCCAATAAATTTTCGAACTTCTGGTATCTGGTGGAAACGGGCAAGCGTTTGGATGACACCCAATCGGGTTTCCGACTTTATCCTTTAAGGAAGATTGGAAGAATGCACTTTTTGACAAGGAGATATGAATTTGAGGTTGAGGTTATCGTTCGGGCTGCTTGGAAAGGGGTTAATGTCTTCAATATCCCTATTGGAGTCTATTATCCTGCTCCCGAAGAGCGGGTTTCGCACTTCAAGCCGCTGAAAGATTTTACTCGGATAAGCATTCTCAACAGTCATTTGGTTATCATTGCCTTGTTGTATTATTACCCTTTGCTTTTTTTCCGATCCTTGACAAAAAAGAATATTGAAAAATTTGTGAAAGAGCATATTACGGAAACTAAAAGCTCCAATAATCACATCGCTGCATCAATAGGGCTTGGTGTATTTTTTGGCATTGCACCCATCTGGGGCTACCAGATGATTGTGGCCGGCCTCACCGCCCACCTGCTTAAATTGAATAAAGTGCTGACGTTGGTCAGTTCAAATATCAGCATCCCGCCGATAATTCCTTTTATCCTCTATGGTAGTTTTTATGCAGGCGGCATTGTATTGGGCTGTGATGTCGATTTGGATTTCTCGTCGATCACGTATGACAGGGTGCGTCAAGATCTGGTTCAATATCTCTATGGCGCTTTGGTATTTGCCTTTATTTGTGGGCTAGCTGCCTATTTCATAACTTTCGTTTCACTTGTATTATTCCGACGCAAAACCAATGGGTAGTTTCTTTTTTACAATATACGTATTTTTTACCCGCCATAAATTCGTCATGTGGCTGTCGCTGGTGACCACCATTGTTGTGATGGTGATGGCGTCATTAAATCTTCGTTATGTTGAGGATATCACCAATTTTTTCCCAAAACAACAGCAGGATATTTCCCTCATTTTTGCCAATCTCAAGGCTAAGGACAAGCTAGTCCTCCTGTTTACATCCAAAGGGGATACCAGTGATATTGACCAACTGATCACTTGTGCCAGTGATTTTGCGGCAGAGGTTGGCAAACAGGACGATTTTACTTCAAATGCCAATTTGACGCTCGGCGTCAACGATTCCCTGATGGAGTCGATGTCCGATTTTGTATATGGTAACTTGCCTTTATTCCTCGACGAGGGTGATTACGCCAGGTTGGACTCCATCACCATGCCCGGGGCAATTGCAGCCCGAATGGATCAGAATTACAACACTTTGCTTTCTCCAATAGGCGGTTATATTTCAGGTTACGTCTATCGGGATCCTCTTGGGGTGGGCTCCGATGTTCTCAAGCAGCTCCAAGACCAGGGTAAAAACTTCAAATACTCCATTGTTGACAATTACATTTTTTCCACCGATGGAAAAACCTTGATTGCCTATGTTGACCCATTGCACGGTCGATCGGGTGAAAAATTAATAGATGCCATCGAATCCTCAATCGGGACGGTTCAAACCATGCACCCCAATGTTATTGTTGAGTACTTCGGTGCCCCGGCGGTTGCTGCTTATAATGCACGCCAGATAAAAACCGACAGCCTGGTGACACTAAATATAGCCATCTTGATTGTGGTGATTTTTATAACATTGGCTTTCAGGAACAAATATACCATCCTTCTGGTTTTGACTCCTGTCATTTACGGGGCGCTGTTCGCCCTCTCATTGGTCTATCTAATCCAAGGAGAGATATCACTGATAGCCGTTGGATCCGGATCGATCATCTTTGGTATCGCACTTAGCTATTCTATTCATATTCTGTCGCATACCAACCATTGTAATGATATGCGTCAACTCATACATGAATTGGCCTATCCTTTGACAATTGGCAGCATTACGACCATTGGTGCGTTTGCCGGTTTGCTGTTTACAAACTCTAAACTATTGCAGGATTTTGGATTGTTTGCCGCCCTCACATTGGTGGGAACCACCTTTTTCGCATTAGTTTTCTTGCCCTATTTATTTTTTTCAAGCCTTACCGAAGGCCCGCCAACAAGCTGTTTGCCTTTTTTTGACGCATTTCCAATTTTC
>JAGPIS010000224.1 GCA_018054835.1 Breznakibacter sp.
CGATGGCTTCCTTTAGGATGGTGTCGGCTGGCACCATCACCCCCAAGTCGATGACCTCGTAATTATTGCAGGCCAGAATGACGCTGACAATGTTTTTACCAATGTCGTGCACGTCGCCTTTTACGGTCGCCATCAATATTTTACCGGCCGAAGAACTGGTTTTACCACTGGCTGCTTTTTCGGCTTCTATGGCAGGCTGTAAAATGGCTACGGCTTTTTTCATCACGCGGGCGGTCTTCACCACTTGGGGCAGGAACATCTTGCCGGCACCAAACAGCTCGCCCACGATGTTCATACCATCCATCAACGGCTGTTCAATAATGTCGAGTGCGAAAGGGTATTTTTGTTGAGCTTCTGCCAAGTCTTCTTCCATGAAGTCGTGTATCCCTTTGATGAGGGCATGGTGAAGGCGTTCTTCGAGGTTTTTTTGCCGCCAAACCAGCCTGTCGTCCTCTTTTTCTTCGCCTTTTTTGTGTTTGATGGTTTCGGCAAATTCAACCAGCCTTTCGGTGGCATCGGGGCGGCGGTTGAGCACCACGTCCTCCACCCTTTCCAGCAGGTCGGCCGGTATGTCGTCGTAAATTTGCAACATACCTGGATTCACAATGCCCATATCCATGCCGGCTTTGATGGCGTGGTATAGGAAAACCGAGTGCATGGCTTCGCGCACCCAATTGTTGCCACGGAATGAGAAGGAGAGGTTGCTGACACCCCCGCTGATTTTGGTAAGCGGGAAGGTTTCTTTGATCCACGCAGCGGTGCGGATGAAGTCAACGCCATAATTGTTGTGTTCTTCGATACCTGTGGCGATGGCCAGGATGTTGGGATCGAAAATTATATCTTCGGCAAGGACACCTGCTTTTTCGGTGAGCAGATGGTAGGCACGGCTGCAAATTTCTTTGCGGCGCTCAAAGGTGTCGGCTTGGCCTTTTTCGTCGAATGCCATCACCACCATGGCGGCTCCATATTCCTTGATTTTTATGGCATGTTCCAGGAATTGCCCTTCACCTTCCTTGAGGCTGATGGAGTTGACAATGGCTTTGCCCTGAACGCATTTCAAACCTGCCTCGAGCACTTCCCATTTCGATGAGTCGATCATGATTGGCAATCGCGCGATGTCGGGTTCGGAGGCGAGCAGGTTCAGGAAAGTGACCATCTCTTTTTTGGCGTCGAGCATGGCATCATCCATATTGACATCGATGATGTTGGCGCCACCCTCCACCTGGTCGCGAGCAATGGACAAGGCTTCTTCGTATTTGCCTTCGCGTATGAGTCGTGCAAATTTGAGTGAACCAGCCACATTGGTGCGTTCACCCACATTGATGAAATTGGTCTCTTTGGAAAAAGTTAGCGCATCCAGACCGCTCACCGAAGTGAGGTGCTCATTCTTGGCCGGGCGGTGTAGTTGGGCTTGGTCGATCATGTCGGCCATGGCTTTGATGTGGGCTGGTGTGGTTCCGCAACATCCGCCTATGATGTTGACCAACCCTCCATCCAGATACTCCTGAATTTGTTGAGCCATTTTTTCAGGAGTCTCGTCGTATTGACCAAATTGGTTGGGCAATCCTGCATTGGGGTAGGCACTGATCAGGAAGGGGGCTTTGCGTCCCAATTCCTCAAGGTATGGATGTAGGTCGCGTGCACCAAAGGAACAGTTGAGCCCGATGCTTAACAAGTCGATGTGCGACACTGAATAGAGGAATGCCTCCAGGGTTTGCCCCGAAAGGGTTCGGCCGCTTTTGTCGGCCACGGTGGCCGATACCATAACGGCAAATTTCTCAATGCCCCGTTTTTTCAATTCCCGGTTGATGGCATAGAGGGCTGCTTTGGCATTCAAAGTGTCGAATATGGTTTCGACCAAAAACAAGTCAACGCCCCCATCCAGCAAACCTTGAACCTGAAGTTCATAAGCTTGTGCCAGATCGTCGAAGGTCACCGCGCGGTAGCCCGGGTTGTTCACATCGGGCGACATGGAGGCCGTTTTATTGGTGGGTCCCATAGCTCCGGCCACAAACCGTGGTTTGTCTGGTGTGCTGTATTGGTCGGCTGCGCGTTTGGCCAGCAGGGCTGCCTGCCTGTTGATTTCATATACTTCAGCTTCCATGCCGTAATCGGCTTGCGATATGGTGGTGGCATTGAAGGTGTTGGTTTCAATGATGTCGCTGCCGGCCGCCAAGTATTGCTTGTGGATGGCTTCGATCACATCGGGACGGGTCAGTACCAGTAAGTCATTGTCTCCCTGGAGCGGCATACTGTGATCCGAAAAACGTGCTCCCCTAAAATCCTCTTCCTGCAGTTGGTATTGTTGTATGAGGCTGCCCATGGCGCCATCGAGCAGCAACACCCGTTTTTTCAATATCTCTTTTAATGTCTGGTATTGATTCATATCGATCGTATCAAAAGTCATCCGCAGATGCGGATGGGTTGTTAAGCATTGATAAACTACAAAAATATCAATTTTTACATCAAAAGAGTAGATAATTGTTGTTGGTAGGCAGGTGAATGTTTTATTTTAGAATGCAGGGGGTATTAGCGGGGTTTTTTATATTCAAGGAATAGACTTGTAAGTAGTTTTGAGATAGTGGGTTGCAATTATGAATTACAATTTGGTGGGAATATTGATCCTTCCCGTATAAATTCTTTGACGGGAAGGATCTTTTTTATTTACGGCATTCGATACACGAATGCGTTGATATTCATGCCGGCACCAACGGATGTCATCAAAACATAATCACCACTGTTCATTTTGTGACCTTCCATTTTACCTTTCATCACCAGGTTGTAGAGCGTGGGTACTGTGGCCACGCTGCTGTTGCCCAATTCGCAAATGGTCATGGGCATGATGCTGTAATCCACTTCTTTTTCGCCAAATATTTTAAACAGGCGGGCCAGAATGGCTTCGTCCATTTTGGCATTGGCTTGGTGAATCAATACTTTTTTGATGTCTTTGAGCTGCAGCCCGTTTTTCTCGATACACTCTTTGGCAAGGGTGGGCACGTGGGTTAGGGCGTAGTTGTAAACCCGGCGTCCTTTCATCTTCAGGTAGAGGTTGTCGTTCCTCAA
>JAGPIS010000225.1 GCA_018054835.1 Breznakibacter sp.
ATGCCACCCACAGCCAACACCTTGCCGCGCAGGGTGATTTCTCCGGTCATGGCCAGGCGTGCCCGCACCTTGCGGCGCGTCAATGCCGAAGCCAACGAAGTCACCATGGTAACACCCGCTGAAGGTCCATCTTTGGGAATGGCGCCTTCGGGCACATGGATGTGGATATTTTTTTCATCCAGTTCATCGGCCGAAAGACCCCAATCCGGTGCGTGTGAACGCAGGTACTCCAAAGCCAGCACCGCCGACTCTTTCATCACCTCACCAAGATTACCAGTAAGGGTCAATTTGCCTTTTCCCTTACTGATGCTGGTTTCCACAAACAAGATTTCACCTCCCACTGCGGTCCAAGCTAAACCAGTCACCACGCCGGCATGGTCATTGTCCTGCCATTTGTCGCGGTTGAACCGTTCCACGCCTAAGTATTCGCGCACATCATCGGTGCCCAGAGCCTTCTTGAATTTCTTTTGATTGGCAATTTTAAGTGCCAGCTTACGGAACAGGCGCGCCAAGGTCTTATCCAGCTCCCGCACACCCGATTCACGGGTATAGTTTTCAACAATATAGGCAATCACCTTCTTATTCAAAGTGACCACACCTTTTTCGAGGCCATGGTTCTCCATCTGCCGCGGGATCAGGTGACGCACGGCAATCTCCACCTTTTCATCGAGAATATAACCCGACACATCGATCAATTCCATGCGGTCGAGCAATGGCGGTGCAATGGTGGCCAGATTGTTGGCAGTAGCCATAAACATCACCTTGGAGAGGTCAAAATCGATCTCTAGGAAATTATCATGGAACGCATTGTTCTGTTCAGGATCGAGCACCTCCAAAAGGGCTGCCGAAGGGTCGCCGTGAAAGTTGCTGCTGATTTTATCCAGCTCATCAAGGATAAAGACCGGATTGGCCGAACCCGCCTTCTTGATATTCTGCAAAATGCGCCCTGTCATGGCACCAATATAGGTCTTACGGTGACCACGAATCTCTGCCTCATCGTGCAATCCACCCAGTGACATACGCACATAATTGCGTCCTAGGGCTTCGGCCACCGACTTGCCAAGCGAAGTTTTACCTACGCCGGGAGGGCCATAGAGGCAAATGATGGGCGATTTGAGATCACCCTTTAGTTTCAGAACGGCCAAGTGTTCCAAGATCCGTTCTTTCACTTGATCGAGCCCAAAATGGTCGCGATCCAAAATCTTTTGTGCCCGTTTCAAATCAAAGTTATCCACGGTATATTCGTTCCAGGGTAGGTCCAGAAGTGTCTGCAAATAGTTTACCTGCACCGAGAACTCACCTGAATTGGGGTTCAAACGCTGCAGCTTGTCAATCTCCTTCTCAAAAACCTGCGCCACCGACTCGTTCCATTTCTTCTTTTCGGCCTTTTCGCGCAAGTTCTTCACCTCCTGCTCAATGGGGTTGGAACCAAGCTCATCCTGTATGGTGCGTATCTGTTGCTGCAGCAGGTATTCGCGTTGCTGCTGGTCGATATCCTGCTTCACTTTGGTTTGGATGTCGTTCTTCAGGTCGAGCAGCTGCACCTCGCGCGACAAGTGCTCCAAAAGCAACATGCCACGCTTGTAGAGGTCTTCACACTCCAAAATGGCCTGTTTATGGGTGACCGACATCTCGGTGTTGGAAGCGATGAAATTGATCAGGAAAGAACCGCCATCAATATTTTTCACAGCGAAGGATGCTTCGGGCGGAATATTACCTGAACCCTTGATCAGCCTAATGGATAGATCCTTGATGGAGGCCACGATGGCTTCAAACTCACGGTTTTGTTCATCAGGAATCTCCTGTTCCGCCAAAGCCCTCACATGTGCCATCATATATGGCTCAGAGGTTTCAATCCCCTCCACGGCAAAGCGACGTTTACCCTGTATGATGATGGAGGTGGAATTGTCGGGCATATCCAAAACCTTGATCACTTTAGCCATGGTTCCCACGGTGTAAAGATCGTCAAGACCAGGATCTTCTACCTTCATATCTTTCTGAGCCACGGCTCCGAACACCCCTTTGGACTGTTGTATGTCTTTAATAAGCTTCAACGACTTTTCGCGTCCCAGGCTGATGGGAATGATCACGCCCGGATACAAAACTGTATTTCGTAAAGGCAATATGGGTAAAACATCAGGCACCTCCATGAGACTGCCATTTTGTTCATCGTCGTCACTCATGATGGGAATCATCTCTGCCCCCGACTCAAAAGCATCAGAAAATCCTATGTTGTTGAAATTGAATTTTATCTCATCCATGTTAAAGCTCTCAAACGCGTTTATTTACTGACATATTGTCGCAAAGTTACGAAAAACAATCTTCACATACTAAGGCGCCAATGACCATGCCATATTTAATTAGAGAAACAATATAAGAGGCGGGAAGTTTAAAATAAAAAAAGCTTCAGAGGTTATCCGAAGCTTTTTTTATCTTGATTACGATTTCAGGATTATTTGTTCCTGTTGTCGAAATGTTTTTGATATCTGTTCATAAATTTATCCACACGACCTGCGGTATCAACCAACTTCATTTTACCGGTGTAAAATGGGTGTGAACTGCTTGAAATCTCAAGCTTGATTTGTGGATAAGTAACACCATCAACCTCAACGCTATCTTTGGTATGAGCAGCAGAACGCGTGATAAAGGTGTCACCATTAGACATATCGGTAAAAGCTACCAGTCTGTAATTGTCCGGATGAATTCCCTGTTTCATTGTAATAAAATATTTAATGTCGTAATACTCAATTTTTATCGGTTGGCAAAGTTAGACTAAAAACTCAAAACATCAAAGCTTTTATATTTTTTTTGACATCAGATCGTTTTTTCATCATCCTGAACCATATTTTGAGCCACATATTTGGTGTCGTTGCCGATCACAGTGGCCTTCTTACGATTATCACCTTGATCAACAAAAAGATAACGATACGTAACATGCCGTTTGCCTGGTATGGCACCCATGGATTCCTGCAAGGCCCGCATCTTGACATTGAAATCGCCCACCCACGAAATCTCCAACTCCTTGAAATG